>CACZQQ010000122.1 GCA_902783355.1 uncultured bacterium | reverse complement strand
TAGCCCATCTGGACGTGCGTCTTGAGCTTGGGCAGCGTGATGACGACGTCGACATTCTTGAGGTGGGCGGTCAGCTCAAGGCGCTTGCCAAGCGTGTTCTCGGGCGTCTCAAAGACGGCGGTCTCCTTGAAGGGGGCGGGCGCGGCGCCCTCCTCCTGGCAGACCGCCATCAGGCCGCTGGCGCGGAGGCACTCCTCCGTCGTGCCGACGCCTGGACCGTCGCCGACAAGCACCTGCGCGGCGCCGGCGGCAAAGCAGGCGCGCACGACGGCGCGCACGATGGCGGGATGTGTCGTCACGGCCTCCTCCGGCCGCGCGGGAGCCAATAAATTCGCCTTGAGCAGCACACGCTGCCCCGGCTTCACGACGGCCTCCATGCCGCCGAAGGGCGCCAGCGCCTCCCCCAGCGCGGCCTCCACGGCCGTCTGGTCGTCATAGCCTTTCAGGGGAATAAGCGCGACGGTGGAGGGCATGTCCGCGCTATCTATGCAGGAGTTTCAGCAGATAGGTGACCTGCTTGCCCGTGAAGGCGGCGGCATTCTCCTCGCCGGGCTGCGGCAGCGAGGGCGACAGCAGCGTCAGGCCATGCCGTCCGTGGAGGTCGTCCACGAGCTGCTGGATGGCGCTGTCTTCGGCGGTGACGCGGATGAGCGTGCATTTCTCCTCGTCGCTTTCCATCAGCTCAAGATGCATGATGTCCCCCAGCTTCTTGTTGGCCGCGTCGATGTCCGCCCGCGACGGCGGGAGCGTGTCGGTCAGCCAGACCTGGGTCACCGTGTCGGCGATTTCGCTGCGTTCGTTGCCGGAGGCATGGCGGGAGGGCAGGGCGGTCCCGCCGACGCTGCTGGCGGCCATGGCTTCGCCGGCGTCGCCAGCGAAGGAGGTGTGGAGCCGCCGGCTGTCCGCCAGGGAGAACCCCTGCAAAGCGGAGGATTTCGCCTTGGCAAGAGGGGCTTGGGCTATGCTCTGGTAGTTGTCGACGGCGGCCTGCGGCGCTTTCATGACAGGCTTGGCGGCCTCCTTCGCCGCAAAGGCACGCATCGGGCGGATGGCGGCGGCTTCCTCCATGGGCACGGCGTCGTCGGCACCGACAAGCGCCACGCCCTTCTCGCTGGGCGCCATGGCGACACGTTGCGGCGCGGCGGCCACCCTGCCTCCCATGACGCGCACGGCCAGCACGGAGCAGATGACGGCCACGCCGGCGGCCACCGCCGCATGGGAGAACCATGCATGCCAGCGGAGGCGGCGGGAAGCGGGCGGCGTCTCCGGCCGCAGGAAGGCCGCCTCGTCCGTGTCGCCGCCGAAATCCGCCTCCTGGCGGCACGCGGCAAGGAGGCGCTCCGTCAAATCGGCCGGCGGCTCCACAAGGGCCGCCAGCGCCTGGTTGAACTTCTCGTCTGAAAACCTTTCCTCGTCCATCTCGTTTCCCTCTTCACAGTCCCAGCCGGGCACGCAACTGCTCCCGCGCACGGTTGATGCGGGACTTGACAGTGCCCACGGGCAGGCCAAGCGTGGCGGCAATCTGCTCGTAGTCCATCTCCTGGACATTGCGCATCAGGAGCGTCGTGCGGTAGGATTCAGGCAGTTCGCGGATGGCCTGCGCCAGCTGCGCCTGCAGTTCGTTGAACTCTGCGGCCTTGTCGGGCGGCAGTTCGCGCTGCTGCAGTTCAATGCGCGGGCGGTCGCTGTCGCGCGTGGCGGCCGCGTCCTCCGGCGTCTCGTCCAGGCTGAAAGTCCTTCCGGCGCCGCGCACGCGGTTCCAGCGGAACTTGTTGTGGCACAGGTTGACCACGATGCGGTACATCCACGTGGAAAACTCCGCGTCGTTGCGGAAGCGGTCCAGCGACCGGTAGATGCGCAGGAAGGCGTCCTGGACGACCTCCTCGGCGTCCTCGCGGTTGAGGAGCGTTCCGTAGGCCAGCTGGTAGGCCTGGCGGCTATGGCGGCGCACCAGTTCGTCGAAGGCGGCGGCGTCATGCTGCTCCTGGAAGCGCCTGACCAGTTCGCGGTCCTGTATTGCCTCGTTTGCCACGTTATGTCCTTATGACCGCCGTCCGGGGGATTTGTTCCAGATAATATGTATAATTAAGGAAAAGGGAAGTCCCGGAAGGCGCATGGCCCTCCGGGACGCGTCGGTTCGCTGTTATTTGGCCTTGTAGGCGGCCATGACGAGGGCGAGGAAGTCGCCGCTCTTGAGGGCGGCGCCGCCGATGAGGCCGCCGTCGATGTCAGGCTGCGCGAGCAGGCCCTCCGCATTGGAGGGCTTCATGCTGCCGCCATAGAGGATGCGCATGTCGCCGGAGCAGTGCGGGCAGTACATGCCCTCCAGCAGCTTGCGGATGAAGGCATGGACTTCCTGCGCCTGTTCGGGCGTGGCGGTCTTGCCGGTGCCGATGGCCCAGACGGGCTCGTAGGCCAGGACGATGTTCTCCAGCTGCTCGGAGGGGATGTCGGCCAGGGCGCCGCGCACCTGGCGCTCGATGACCTGCTCCGTGATGCCCTGCTCGCGCTCGTTCAGGTTCTCGCCGATGCAGACGATCGCGCGCATGCCGGCCGCCAAGGCGGCCTTCAGGCGCTTGTTGACCGTCTCGTCCGTCTCGCCGAAGTACTGGCGGCGC
>CACZQQ010000121.1 GCA_902783355.1 uncultured bacterium | reverse complement strand
CTTGACATCAAGCGGATCGTGCTGCCGGAAGGCGACGAGCCGCGCACCGTGCAGGCGGCCGCGCAAATCCGCGCGGAAGGCATCGCGTGCCCCATCCTGCTGGGCGATCCCGCCCGCATCCAGGCCGTGGCGGCCGAGAAGAAGGCCGACATCAACGGCATCGAGCTCATCAATCCGATGGACAGCCCGAAGGCGACCGCCTACGCGCAGAGCCTCTACGAACTGCGCAAGGCCAAGGGCGTCACGGAAGAGGATGCGCGCAAGCTTGTGCAGGATCCCATGTACTATGGTATTATGATGGTCAAGCTGAACGAGGCCGACGGGCTGGTCTCGGGGGCCGTCCACACCACGGGCGACATGCTGCGCCCCGCCCTGCAGATCATCAAGACGAAGCCGGGCCTCAAGGTGGTCTCGTCGAGCTTCCTGATGGACTGCCCCAACAAGAGCCTGGGCCACAACGGCCTGCTTGTCTATTCGGACTGCGTGGTGGTGCCCTGCCCCACGGCGGAGGAGCTGGCGCACATCGCGGTCTCGGCCGCCGAGACCGCCCGCGTCCTGTGCGGCATCGAGGAGCCGAAGGTCGCCCTCCTCTCCTTCTCGACGAAAGGCAGCGCCAAGCACGAGCTGGTGACCAAGGTGCAGGAGGCCACGCGCATCGCCCACGAGCTGGCGCCCACTCTCGCGCTGGACGGCGAAATGCAGCTGGACGCCGCCCTCATCCCTGAAATCGGCGCCTCCAAGGCCAAGGGAAGCCCCGTCGCCGGACACGCCAACGTGCTTATCTTCCCCGACTTGCAGGCGGGCAACATCGGCTACAAGCTGACGCAGCGCATCGGCGGCGCGGAGGCCTACGCCGTCCTCCAGGGACTCGCCAAGCCCTGCAACGACCTCTCGCGCGGCTGCTCCGTGGAGGACATCGTGACGACGGTCGCCCTCACCGCTGTCCAGGCGCAGGGCTGCTGAAGGCGCTGTATCGGCGCAGCGTCTCGTCCACGGCGGCGCTCACCTCGTCCATGAGGCGCGCGACCAGTTCGGGGCGCGTGCGCAGCATGCGGCAGCAGCTGGAGAGGCGCCGGACGCAGCTCTGGCTTTGGTGCTCTGCCTGCCGTTCGGCGAGGGTGCGGCGTGTCTGCAGATGCTTCGGCATGGTGAAGAGGTGGTCGCATTCTCCGGCGATGAAACGCTGCATCATGAGACGGTGCGAGGGCTGGCAGCGGATGACGTGGCCGCTCTCCCATTTGCGCATGGTGGTCCAGTGGACTTCGAAGAATTCGGCCAGCTGGCTGTAGGTCAGCCCCAGCTCCATGCGCTTGCAATGGAGGCGCGACCGCACTTCCGGCGTCAGTTCTCCGCCGAAGATCTTGAGCAGGCTGCTCTCTTTTTCCATGGAGTTCTCCTCTCTTTTGGGGTGGAAAGCGGACACACTGTAGCCGCAGGCGGCAAGTCCGTCGGGAAACGCGCCGCAAATCTCCAAAATCCCCAAAAGTGGCGCCAATTCCGCGGAAAACCGGATAAAAAACCGTAGAGTGGCTACATTAAGGCACATGCCGCCCATCCACGGGCAGCCCTAACCATAGGAGAAGAGCAAATGTCAGAGAAACAGCAGGACAAAGAGAAGAAGAATGTTCGGATGCGCCACTCCTTCACGGAATCCATCCTGATGAAGGTGGACAAGAAGGGCCGTGAGATCAACGCCCCCGCCTACCAGCAGATCCGCAACGCCATCGAGCTGCAGCTGAACCGTCTGCTGGAGCTCTGCCAGCATGAGAAGAAGCGCTGGCGCACCCTCAAGAAGTACTCCAAGGAGGAGCTCCAGGAGTATCTCGCCACACTTGAAGACTAGACTGCGACTGATGTTGCAATGGCCCTCTGGAGACAGGGGGCTTTTTTTGTGGGCAGCCACGGGCTCGACGCGCGAAATTGTGGGCAGCCATGGGCTGCCCACTCAGGACGGCACGCCAACGGAGCTCTGCTGAAAGCCCAACCAGCCCGCCACCATGGGCTTGCGCTGAAAGCCCCTTCCGCTCTCACCGCCCTGAGTGCACAGCCCGCGGCTGTGCATACATCGGCGGCTCGACAGCCTCCAGATAGAAGCTGACAGGGCGGAAGCCGTCGTTGCAGGAGATCATCGCGGACTTGGGGTTCTTCATCCAGCCGCCGTAGAAGTCGCCGCCGCCGCGCGCCAACTCCTTCACGAAGGGCGCCATGCTCTCCCACGCGCTGTCGCACAAGCCCTCGGGCTTCTCGCCGCCGACGGCGACGAAGACCTGCCCCTCCCGCACGTCGCAGGCGTGCGAAAGGGGATTCTCGTATTTGGCGCTCAAGTCCGGATAGGACGCCTTGCGGACGACTGTGATGCGGACGTCATTCATCTGCCTCCTCCTCCGGCCGCCAGCCCGGCTCCACCTTGACATTGAGGCGTACTGGACGCTTCTCGCCCGTAGCCTCGTCTACCTCCTCGGTCAAGACCCAGAAATCACCGCGGATTGCTTCTGGCCCTCTTCCAAACACCGCCATCGCGTTAGATAGTTCCAAGTCCAAGAAGGTTCGCAGGACATCCCCATAGATAGCGGTGCCGCCCCACTGCTCCCTGTCCGCAATCAAGGCCAGCATCGTCCGCCTTGCTTCGCGCATATTACGAATCTGGGAATCCATTGTATCAAATTCGTCGCCAGCCACTCTCTCGCCTCGCAGGAAGCGTGCCTCCTCCGCCTTTACATCGGCGACGAGCGCCCGGAATTCCTGCCGCTCCTCCTCCGTCAACAGTGTCAAGTCTAGTCGTTGCAGATAGGCCTCCCGCAATTCGCGTAACCGCATGGCGTAATGAAGATCACAAGCTATTTCATGCCGCCAGTTCTCGTATAGTTCAGGGTTCTCCTTCCGCAACTGCGCCATGTCCTCCGGCCCGGATTCGTCAGCTTCCGCCTCCTCCTGCTTGTCTAATTTTTCCATCCTTTCATGTAAATACTCCATTTCGTCGTCCAGCCGCTCCAACTCTTCGCGCGCGTCCGCAATCGTCCACTCTGTGGAAGCTTCCCCGCCTTGCGAATGCGGCCGCTTCCGTTCCTGCATCGGACGCGCCAAGCGCGCCCTTCCCGTCGTACGCAGGCTCATCCATTCCGCCTGAAGGCGACGGCGGCGGCAGCCCCAATAGACAGCGCACAGCAGCAGAAACGCCATCAGCGCCGCAAGGCCGCCCCACTGGAAAGCGCACTTCACCCTGCTCATGGTTCCCTCCGCTTTTCCAGCAGCTCCGCCATTTCCCGCAGTTTTTGACGCTGCAACTCATCCAATTCCGGTTCCTCCTCTCCAGGGAAATCCGGTTCTAGCTCCCTCAACTGCGCATAGACGGCCGCCTCTTCTGTGTTCCACCACATGGCAAAGGCAAGGAACGTATCAGCCGCACCGAACGACAAGGACATAATCTTTTTCACCTCCTCCTCCCCTTCCACGTCCAGCATGGCCGCCATAGCCTTGAAGGCATTCTGCTCAAACTCTTCCCCTAGGGCATATTTCTGCTCCACAAGAACCTCAAGGCGCTCCTCCGCCGCCTCATCGCTTAATTCGTTGTCCAAGACACCTTCCACATAGGCATTGTACTGAGACACATAGTCCTCGCACCTCTGACGCCATTCCGGCTCCACGAAACCAAGCTCCTCCAGACGGCGCACGCCCTCCACAACCGGCTGCGTATTGCGCAAGATGGCATGGTAGGCGGCAACCTCTTCCGCGACAACCGCATACAAATCCGGCATCCTTTCGGCCAACTCAGCCATGGTAATCTCGGCAATCTCTGTCAGAGCAGATTCCCCATCGCGCTTGGCTAGATACTGCT
>CACZQQ010000120.1 GCA_902783355.1 uncultured bacterium | reverse complement strand
GTAATTTTCGGAATCAAGTCGCTCTAGCCATTGGGAGACATGCATTTCCCCCTTGTCTACTATGTCTTGGGGAGAGGGGGCGAAAAGAGACTTGATGAACTTGGCAGGTTTTGCTTTTAAGGCAAAAAGCAGAATCACCAGAATAACAAGATATTCCATATTTTCTATGCCTTGATGCTTCAAAGTTGCATGGCGGATTCTGGTTCTCTTTGATGACGGAACTTCAGATGGAACGTGCCATAATTTATTCCCTCCTTCACGGCCTGGCGGGCGGGGCGGGAGCGTTGCGGCGGCTCCCCCTGTCCGCGCGCTGCGCTGCGTCCATGCTTCGTCCATATATTATTAAGGTACGAGGCCGCCGTTTCAGATAGGCATCTTATATTATAAAACTTTTCCGCCGGCTGTTCCTGCCAGGCGGACGAACAATCCCTTCGACAGCATGAGTTCCCCGACCCCCACCAATCCAGTGCGCGTCTACTATCTGAGCTCCGGTCTCATCGGAGCCCCGATCCTGGACGCACTGCGCTCCGACGGGCGCATCTGCCTGACGGGGGTCGGCTCGCAGCCCGACCGTCCGGTGGGCCGCAAGCAGGTTCTCACGCCGACGGCGTTCGCCCGCTACGCGCTGGAGCAGGGCTGTCCCGTGGAGCGCATCCGCTCCGTGAACACGCCCGAGTTCCATGAGCGCCTGGCAAGTTCCGGCACCGAGGTGCTGTTGGTGGTCTCCTTCGGGCAGCTTCTCAAGGCGAAGCTTTTGGAGCTGCCCCCGTGCGGCTGCGTCAACATCCATGCCTCCCTCCTGCCACGCTACCGCGGGGCCTGCCCCATCAACGCCGCCATCCTGAATGGCGACACGGAGACCGGCGTCTCCTTCATGAGGATGGACGTCGGCCTGGACACGGGGCCGGTCTACCGCACCTACACGGAGCCGATTCTTCCGGACGACACGACGAACGTCCTGGAGGCCCGTCTGGGGTTGCTCTCCGCCCGCCATGTGGGCGAGATGCTGTGGGCGATTGCGCGGGAGGGGCTTCCCTGCACGCCGCAGCCCCCCACGACAGCCCCCAATGTCCGCAAGATCACGAAAGACGACGGCGCGGTGAACTGGTCACAGAGCGCGCGCCAGATCTCGAACATGATCCGGGCATACATCCCCTGGCCGCGCGCCCACACATACGTGCCTGTCCAGGGCCAGCTTCGCCGAATCCAGCTCCTTGAGGCCTGCGCCGAGGAGGGGGGCTCGCCTGGTGGCCAGGCGGGGACCGTCCTGCCTGGCGCCGCCGACGAGTTATGTGTGCTTTGCGGTTCGGGCATCCTGCATATCCACCGCCTTATTCCAGAGGGCCGCAAAGAGATGAGCGCTGCCGACTTCCTCCGTGGGAACCCTGTGCTTCCCGGCAGCGTCCTGGAATAGTCCGAAGCGATCCGCCCGATGGGACGCGGCCCTAGCCGCGCCCCGGATCCGCCTTCGGCTTTTTCGCGTGCGCGCACACACACGCCCGCGCCTGCGCCGACGGGGCCGGCAGAGAAGCACCGGCCGCCCGGCGCCCCCCCCCCACAAAAATTTTCATCCAGTCCAGAAAAATGAAACAGATTCTCATCAACTCCGAGGAACTCCAGGTGCGTGTCGCCGTGGTGAACGACGGCACGCTGGAGGACTTCTTCATGGAGCGGACCAACCGCGACCGCATCGTCGGCTCCATCTACAAGGGCCGCATCAAGAACCTGGAGCCCTCCCTCCAGGCCGCCTTCGTGGACATCGGCGTCGGCAAGAACGCCTTCCTGCACTACTGGGACATGCTGCCCGCCACGCAGGAGATGCTAGAGGACGGCGGCGACGGCTTCGACGACGACAAGGGCGCGCCCGACGAGGGCGACCTGCCCGCACGGGAGGAGAACAGGGCCCCTGAAGGCGAGAGTGTCGCCCCCGAGGCGGCGGAGGCGCGTGCCGATGCGCCCGCGGCGGCGGAGGCGCCGAAGGCTTCGGAGGCGGTCCCCCACCTGCCGGAGACGGCGGCCGCGCCCGCCCGTGCCAACGGCCACAATGCGCCGGCCCCGTCCGCGAACCCGTCCATCGTCCCCTTGACCAGGACGCCGGGCCTGGTGCCTCTTTCGAAGAAGGAGGAGGAGCCGGTTCCGCCGGAGGAGGCCGCCGCACCGTCTGAAGGCGACGCCTCGGAGGAGGTCCGTGCGGAGATCCAGGAGAATCCGCCGCCGCAGCAGTTCCAGCAGGCGTCGCAGGGCGGCCAGCCTCAGCAGCCGCAGCGTGAGCGCGGCGAGCGCCGCAGCGGCAACAACAACGGCGGCCGCAACGGCAACAACGGCAACAACGGCAACGCGAACAACGGCGGCAATCCGCCGTCCGCCAATGGCGGCAACAACGGCAACGGGAATGGCAATGGCGGCGGCCGTCGCCGCCGTCGCCGCGGGCATGGCGGCGGCAACAGGGATGGCGAGGCGAACCGCGCGGCGGCCGCCAAGCCCAGCTGCTTCATGCGCATCCTGCAGGCCCTCTTCCCCTTCTGGTTCAAGAAGGAGCAGGAGGCGAAGGAGAAGGCGCCGCTTGTGAACGGCAAGGCGGGGCAGCTTGTGCCGCTGACCTCCGGCAAGGAGCAGCAGCCGCGCAAGGGCGGCCAGGGGCCGCAGGGCGGCGGCGCCCCCGCGGGGCAGATTGTCCCGCTGACGGAGAAGGGCGAGAAGCGCCAGGGCGGCGAGGCCAAGCCACCGCAGCCGCAGAAGCAGCAGCAGCCCCGCAAGCCGGAGAAGAAGGGGCCGACCACGGAGGACATCCCCAACCTCTTCCACGTGGACCAGGAGATTCTAGTGCAGGTCACGAAGGGGCCCATCGGCACGAAGGGCGCCCGCGTCACCACGAACCTGAGCATCCCCGGCCGCAATCTCGTCCTTCTGCCCAACTGCTCGCACGTGGGCGTCTCGCGGCGCGTGGACGACCATGAGGAGCGCAGCCGCCTGAAGCAGATGGTGCGCACGCTGGAGCTGCCGCCCAACATGGGCGTCATCTGCCGCACGGCCGGCGCCGGCCTCAAGAAGGAGATCTTCCAGCGCGACCTGGACATGCTTCTGGACGCGTGGCGCAAGGGCGAGGAGATTGCGGCGAAGCGCAAGGCGCCCGTCTGCATCTACCAGGAGCCGGCGCTGGAGGAGCGCGTCCTGCGCGACTGCCTGACGCAGGACATCGACGAGATCGTTGTGGACACGAAGGAGGCCTACGACCGCGCGGCGGCGGTCCTCAAGCGCTTTGAGCGGGAGAACGAGATCAAGCTGAAGCTGCATTCGAGCCCTACGCCGATCTTCATCAAATACGGCATCAGCCAGCAGATCGAGAACATCTCGAACCGGAAGGTGATGCTGCCCTCAGGCGGCTATTTGTGCATCGACGAGACGGAGGCGCTGGTCGCCATCGACGTGAACACGGGCAAGAACCGCTCCGGCAAGGACCAGCCGGAGACCATCCTGGCCACCAACATGGAGGCGGTCAAGGAGATCGCGCGCCAGCTGCGGCTGCGCAACATCGGCGGCCTCGTGGTGCTCGACCTCATCGACATGCGCTCCCGCAAGGACCAGATGGCGGTCTACCGCGCCTTCAAGCAGTACACCTCGGAGGACCACGCCCGCATCAAGATCTACCCCATCTCCGGGCTGGGCCTGCTGGAGATGAGCCGCCAGCGCGAGACCGAATCGCTGGAGAGCACCACCTTCGAGGACTGCCCCTACTGCAAGGGCCGCGGCCTCATCAAGACCCCCACCACCATCTCCGTCGAGATCCAGCGCCGCCTCAACGAGTTCCTCGCCCGCAAGCGCGACGTGGAGCACTTCATCGTCACCGTCCATCCGCGCGTGATGGAGCGCCTCAAGACCGCCGACCACCGCATCATGGACGCGCTGGCCGCCGAATACAAGCGCCAGCTGACCTTCGCCTCCAACAGCGAACTGCACATCGAGGAGTACCACATCGCCGACAAGGCGACAGGCAAAGTCTTCTGCTGACGCAGGTTACGACATGGAAATCCGCATCTCCCACCTCTGCAAGTCCTACGGCGACGTCAAGGCGCTCTCCGATGTCAGCCTGACCGTCGCCGACGGCGAACTCTTCTTCCTGCTGGGGCCTTCCGGCTGCGGCAAGACGACGCTGCTGCGGCTCATCGGCGGCTTCGAACAGCCTACCTCCGGCGAGATCTACCTCGGGGGGAAGGCGTGCGCGGGGACGCCGGCCAGCCAGCGCAACGCCGCCATGGTCTTCCAGGGCTACGCGCTGTGGCCCCACATGACTGTCCGCCAGAACGTCGCCTTCGGCCTCCAGATGAAGAACGTGCCGCGCGAGGAGTGCGACAGGCGTGTCGCCAAGGTGCTGGAGGAGATGCAGATCGCCGAGCTGGCGGGGCGGAAGCCGAACGAGCTTTCCGGCGGGCAGCAGCAGCGCGTCGCCTTGGCGCGCACGCTTGTCGTCCAGCCAGGCTGCCTGCTTCTGGACGAGCCGCTGGCGAACCTGGACGCCAAGCTGCGGCGCGACATGCGGCTGGAGATCCGCCGCGTCTGCAAGGAGAACCGTCTGACGGCGGTCTACGTGACCCACGACCGTGCGGAGGCGCTCTCCATGGCGGACCGCCTCGCCGTCTTCGACAAGGGGCGCATCGTGCAGGTGGGCGCGCCGGAGGAGGTCTATCGCCGTCCCGTCAACGCCTTCACGGCCAACTTCCTGGGCGAATCCAACATCCGCGAGGGGATTGTGCGGGAGCGGACGGCGGAGGGCGGCGGCGTGGTCGAGTCGGGCGCGCTGACGCTGCGCACGGCGCGTCTGCCGGAGGGGCTTGCCGTGGGGGAGGCCGTCCAGGTCTCCATCCGGCCGGAGGCGCTGCGGCTCCTGCCTGCGGACGCGCCGGCGGGCGACGGCTTCCCCGTGACGCTGAAGCACATCGACTATCTGGGCGAGATTGCGGACCACATCGGCGAGACCGCCGACGGGAAGCCCCTCAAGTTCTTCGAGCTGAATCCGCGGAACTGCTCGTCGGCCGGCGAGACCGTCCGCCTCTCGGTCGCCCCCGACGACGTGGTGTGCCTGGCCAAAACGCCATAAGCCTTTGGAGAGCAAGCAGCCCATCTTCCGTTCGCAGGACGTGCCGCGCAGCCCGGGCGTCTACGTCTTCCGGAACGGCGCCGGCGAGGTGATATACGTCGGGAAGGCGCGGAACCTGCGCAACCGGATGCGCTCCTACTTCATGCCGTCGACCGCGCTGCGCGAGGAGCCCCGCCGCCGCGCCCTCATCCACTCCATCGCCTCCTACGAGACCTTCGAGGTCGCCTCCGAAGCCGAGGCGCTTCTGCTGGAGGAGCGCTTCATCAAGCAGTACGCCCCCCGCTACAACGTGGCGCTGCGGGACGACAAGCGCTACCTCCTCATCTGCACCGACCCCGCCGAGACATACCCGCGCTTCTGGTTCGAGCGCCTCCGCAAGGACGACCGCCACCTCTACTTCGGCCCCTATCCCCACGCCACCGCCCTCCGCGACACCGTCCGCCACATCGAGGTCATGCTGAAGCTGCGAAGCTGCCCGGGCGCCATGCCGGACGAGGCGACGCACCAGCACTGCCTGGAGGAGGTCGTGCGGGACTGCTCGGCCCCCTGCCTGGGCAAATGCACGCCGGAGGAGTACCGCGCGCGCTACGAGCAGGCGCTGGCCATCTTCCGTGGCGAGGAGCCCGCGCATGCCCTCATGGCGGATGTCTACCGCCGCATGGAGGAGGCCGCCGGGCGGATGGACTTCGAGGCGGCCGCCAAGTGGCGCGACATCTACGACAGCGTGAAGATGACCCTTGAGCCCGCGCGGCGCTTCGCCAACCAGACCATCGCGCGCCGCACGGCCCCCGCCGTCAATACCGCCGGCATGGACGCCCTCCAGGAGGCCCTCGGCCTCGACCATCGCCCCGCCTACATGGAGTGCTTCGACATGTCCAACATCTCCGGCACGCTGGCGGTCGGCTCCATGGTCCTCTTCCGCGACGGCCATCCCGCCACCAGCGAATACCGCCGCTACCGCATCCGCAATGCCGAGGCGGCGGACGACACCGCCTTCATGCGCGAGGTGCTCACGCGCCGCTACGGCCGCCTGCTGGAGGCGAAGGCGCCGCTGCCGGATCTGATCGTGCTGGACGGCGGCCGCCCGCAGGTCAATGCCGCCCGCGAGGTCTTCCAGGCGCTCGGGCTGGAGGGGCGCGTCCCCTTCATCGGGCTGGCCAAGGCCCACGAGCTGGTGGTCGTCCCCGACCGCCAGGCGGAGATGATGCTGCCGCGGGAGAACGCCGGCCTGCGGCTTCTGCAGGCCATCCGCGACGAGGCGCACCGCTGGGCCAACGGCTACAACCGCCAGCTGCGGCTGGAGTGCATCCACGACTCCGCCCTGGACAAGGTGCCCGGCATCGGCAAGACGCGCCGCGAACTGCTGCTGCGCCACGTCGGCTCCGTCCAGCGCATCCTCCAGTGCACGCCTGCCGAGCTGGCCGCCAAGGTGCCCGGGCTGGGCAGGAAGACCGCCACCTCCCTCCTCAAGGCCCTCAAGGCCCCTCTTGTAGAACCTGACAAAGAGTAGCAACCCATGACAAAGACGACCATCCGATTCTATGATTGCACTTTGCGGGACGGGGCGCAGGGGCCGGGCATCAACTTCTCCCTGTCCGACAAGGTGCGTCTGGCGCGCGCCCTGGACGATTTCGGCGTGGACTACGTCGAGGGCGGCTGGCCGGGCGCCAACCCGAAGGACACGGCCTTCTTCCAGCGCCTGCGGAAGGCGCCGCTGAAGCATGCGGTCCTGACCGCCTTCGGGGCCACGCGCCGCCCTGGCTGCGCCGTCGCGGAGGACGCGCAGGTGCAGGCGCTGCTGGATTCCGGCGCGCCCGTCGTCGCGCTGGTCGGCAAGGCCTCCTCCATGCATGTGCGGCAGGTCCTGCGCACGACGCTGAAGGAGAATCTGGCGATGGTCGGCGAGACGGTGCGCCATCTGAAGGCGCAGGGCCGCCGCGTCGTCTTCGAGGCCGAGCACTTCTTTGACGGCCATGGGGAGGACGCCGCCTACGCGCTGGCGGTCCTGCGGGCGGCGGCCGAGGCGGGCGCGGAGTGCGTCGTCCTCTGCGACACCAACGGCGCGACGCTCCCCTACGACCTGAACCGCATGACGGCGGCCGCCAGAAAGGCGCTGCCCGCGGAGGTCACTTTGGGCATCCACTGCCACAACGACGCGGACTGCGCGGTGGCGGGGTCGCTGCTGGCCATCCGCGCCGGCGCGACGCTGGTGCAGGGGACGGTCAACGGCTTCGGCGAACGCTGCGGCAACGCGAACCTGTGTTCCATCATGCCCGCCGTCGCCCTCAAGATGCCCGGCTACGCCATTCCGGAGGCGCTCAGGCTGGCGCAGCTGACCGATCTCTCGCGCCTCTTCTACGAACTGGCGGTCGTCCGCCCCATCCCGCAGCAGCCCTACGTGGGGACGGGCGCCTTCGCCCACAAGGGGGGCATGCACGCCAACGCCGTCGCCAAGGACAGCCGCACCTTCGAGCACATCCCGCCGGCGACCGTCGGCAACCGCCGCGACTTCCTCCTCAGCGAGCAGGCGGGCGCGGCCAGCGTGGTCCTGAAGGCGCGCGAGCAGGACCTGGACTTGGCGGGCAAGAAGGCGCAGACGCAGGCCATCCTGAAGGAGCTCAAGGAGAAGGAGGCGCGCGGCTACTCCTACGAGGCGGCGGATGCCTCATTTAAACTGTTGGTGCAGAGGATGTTAGAAGGGCGGCAGCCGCCCTTCGCCTTCGAAGGCTTCCGCGTCATCGTCGAGAAGCGCGGGCCTGCGGAGAAGACGTTGAGCGAGGCTACCATCAAGGTGCGCGTCAACGGCCACACCGAACTGACGGCGGCCGAGAGCGACGGCGGCCCCGTCAACGCGCTGGACATGGCGCTGCGCAAGGCGCTCTCGCGCTTCTTTCCGCAGGTGGCGGAGATGCAGCTGCGCGACTTCAAGGTGCGCATCATCGACGGGACGCTCGGCACCGCCGCCCAGACCCGCGTCCTCGTGGACAGCGCCGACCGGTCGCGCCAATGGTCCACCGTGGGCGTCAGCGAGAACATCATCGAGGCCTCGTGGCAGGCGCTGCTGGATTCCGTCGAATACTACCTGGAGTTGAAGGAGCCGTGAAGAACATCTGCCAAAACCGGAAGGCGCACCATGACTACGCCGTCCTGGAGAAGCTGGAGTGCGGCATTTCGCTGACCGGCACGGAGGTCAAGTCCTGCCGCGCGGGCGGCATGTCCCTCAACCAGGCCTACGTCGTCTTCGACGAGAAGTGCAACGCCACGCTTGTGGAGTGCAACATCGCCGCCTACGCCATGGGCAACATCAACAACCACGCGCCGACGCGCAAGCGCCAGCTGCTCCTCCACAAGAAGGAGCTGCGCCGCCTGAAACGCTCCGTCGAGGCCAAGGGCCTCACCGTGATTCCGCTGGACGCCTATTTCAACGACCGCGGCAAGGTCAAGCTGACCATCGGCCTCTGCCGTGGCAAGAACGTCCACGACAAGCGGGATTCGCTCAGGGAGGAGGCGGCCAACCGCGAGACGCAGCGCGCCGTCCGCGCCGCCCGGAAGTAGCCGTACAGTACCTATATATAAGGAATAAGAGAAGGGAAATGCTTGTCACCGACTTTGACTTCGATTTGCCGCGCGAACTCATCGCGCAGCATCCCGCCGAGCGGCGCGACGGCTCCCGCATGATGGTGCTGGAGCGCGAAAGCGGCCGCCGCCTCGCCACCGACTTCAGCCATTTCGCAGGCTACATCCGGCCGGGCGACTGCCTCGTGCTCAACGACACGAAGGTGATTCCCGCGCGGCTCTTCGGCACGCGGCCGGGCACCGGCGGCAGGGTGCAGGCCTTCATGCTGGAGGCGCGGGAGGGCCGCCGCTGGCAGGCCCTCCTCAAGCCCGGACGCCGCCTGCCCGTCGGCGCAAAGGTGGTCATCGACGGCGCGGGCTGCACGCTGACCGTCTGCGAAAAGGAGGCCGACGGCGCCTGCATCGTCGAGTTCGACACGGACGACGTGCTGGACGTGCTGGAGCGCTACGGCAAGACGCCGCTGCCGCCCTACATCAACCGCGAGGCGGACGCGGAGGACAGGGAGCGCTACCAGACCGTCTACGCCGTCCATCCGGGCTCCGTGGCCTGTCCCACGGCGGGCCTCCATCTCACGGATGAAATTCTGCAACTACTTGAAAATAAAGGAGTTAGAATTGCGCGCCTGACATTGCACGTGGGGGCGGGGACCTTCAAGCCCGTCGAGACGTCAAATATCGAGGACCACGTGATGCATGAGGAGCGCTACACCCTGCCGGAGGAGGCCGCGCAGATCATCAACGGCACCCACGACGCCGGCGGCCGCGTCTTCTGCATCGGGACCACTTCCGTGCGCACCGTCGAAAGCTGCGCCGTCGCCGGCACGCGCCATGTGAAGGCGCAGAGCGGCCGGACCAAGATATTCCTCTATCCGCCGAAGAAGCCCGCCATCGTGGACGGCCTGCTGACCAACTTCCACCTGCCGCAGTCCACGTTGCTCATGCTGGTCTCCTGCTTCTGCCCTCGCGAGAAGGTGCTGGAGGCCTACCGCGACGCCATCGCGCGCCGCTTCCGCTTCTTCAGCTACGGCGACTGCATGCTCCTCCTGCCGCCCGGACAGCAGGCCGAATAGGCCTTCCGGCCGCCTGCGGCGGAAGGGCCGTGCTTCTGCGCGGCCGCCGCCCTTGCGTAGCCTTCGCGGGGTTGCGCGGATGTGGGCAGCCACGGGCTGCCCACTCAGGACGGTGTGCGCAAGGGACTGGCCGATTGCGGGGATATGCAGCCGCCGGGGGGGCTTTCGCGCCGCTCGCCCTGCCGGCGCTTCCATTGCGAAAAGCATCGGCTGGCGGGTTGGGTGCGCAGGGCGAAAAGCCCTGCGGTGCCGCAAGGCGCATCCCCCAACCTGCGCCGTGGCACAGGGCAAGAAGCGGCAACGAAGCCGATTGCCATTGCCGAAATGCTTATGTGGATTTCCCGTAGACGAGGTAGGCGGCCAGAACAAGTGCGCCGGTGCCGGGGGGCTACCTCTCCCGTACGTGCCCGTGGGTGTAGAGATATTTGGCCAGATAGATGAACGGCGTGTCCAGGAGGGCGCAGGCCGCCTTGAGGAGGTAGGTGGTCAGGACGATCTCCCAGAAGACGCGCGTGGGGTAGAGGCCGTAGAAGGCGATGGTGGCGAAGATGAGGGAGTCCAGCAGCTGGCTGACGAGGGTGGAGCCGTTGTTGTGCAGCCAGAGCATCTTCGTGCCGGGCTTCTTGCTCTTGATGAAATGGTAGCTCCAGACGTCGTGGAACTGGCTGACGATGTAGGCGACGGCCGAGCCGCCCACGACGCGCGGCACGACCCCGAAGAGCGTCTGCAGCGCCTCCTGCGAGAAGTCGTCCGCGCCCGGCTTGAAGAGCAGCGAGAGCGTCATGAGGACGGGCAGGGCGACCATGCTGACGAAGCCGATGAGGGCGGCCAGCGCCGCGTCGCGCTTCGTGTAGTTCTCCGAGAGGATGTCGGTGGCCAGGAAGATGGAGGCGTAGAGGACGTTGCCGAGGGTGGCGCTGACGCCGAAGAGGCTGATGACCTTGACGACCTGGATGTTGGCGATGACGGTCGCCATGGCCACCCATGCGAAGAGGCCCAGCTTGCCCAGGAACTTGTAGAAGAGGAGGAGGGCGCTGAAGTCGACGAGGAAGACGATGAACCAGAGGAGTTCATTGCTCATGTTGCTCTATTTCCCTATGCAGAAGCGGTGGAAGATGGTGTCGAGGATGTCGGGGGAGACGGCGCGGCCGGTGACCTCGCCGAGGGCCGCCATCGCCGCCCGCAGCGGAATCGCCGCCGTCTCCCATGGAGGCTCGCCGCAGGAGACGCCCGCCTGGAGCAGCTGCGCCGCCGTCTCCAGTTCGGCGCCCGCCTGTTCCAGCAGCGCGGCATGGCGGGAGCTGACCGCAAGCTCCCCCGAGACGCCGCCGCCCTCGCCGAAGACCGCCGCCTCCAGCGCCGCCTCCAGCGCCTCCATGTGGTCGCCGGAGAGCGCCGAAATGGCGACGGCGCCTTCGGGGACGTGGTGGCCGGGCACGTCGCATTTGTTGGCGACGGCGACGACCTTGCCGCGGTGCGGCCAGTCGGCAGGGAAGGGGAGGGCGGCTTCCGGCGGCAGCGTGGCGTCCATCAGCCACAGGACGACGTCCGCCTCGGCGACCGCCTTGCGGGAGCGCTCCACGCCGGCCCGCTCGATCTGGTCGCCGCTCTCGCGGATGCCGGCGGTGTCGATGATGCGGAAGGGGATTCGGCGGATGACGCATTCGGCCTCGACCGTGTCGCGTGTCGTGCCGGGCACTTCGGAGACGATGGCGCGGTCGCGGCCGAGAAGGCGGTTCAGGAGGCTGGACTTGCCGGCGTTGGGCGCGCCCGCGATGGCCAGCGTCACGCCGCCCCGCAGGACTTCGCCCTCCGTGCGCGTCGCCGCCAGTTTTAGCAGCGCCTCGCGGCACCCGTCCAGTTCCGCGACGAGGGACGGCATGGGCAGCCAGTCCAGCTCCTCCTCGGGAAAGTCCAGATGCGATTCTATCTCCGACAGAAGCACTTGCAGTTGGTCGTAGAGGGCGTTGACACGGCTCCCCACCTGTCCCGCCAGCTGCCTGTTGGCCAGCGAGAGGGCGGCGGCCGAGGTCGCGCCAATCATCTCCGCGACCGCCTCCGCCTGCGTCAGGTCCATCTTGCCGTTGAGGAAGGCGCGGCGCGTGAATTCGCCGTGCAGGGCGCCGCGGACGCCCTGCCGCGACAGCGCCTGCAGCGCCAGCCGCGTTCCCGTCGCGCCGCCATGCAGATGCAGCTCGACGACATCCTCTCCCGTATAGCTGTCCGGCCCGGGCATATAGACCGCCAGGCAGCGGCTGTCGACGGGGTTGCCGTCGGGGGCGTCGAGAAGGCGTCCGAGCAGCAGGCGCCTCTCCTGTCCGGGGGCTCCCAGCGGGGCATGGCTGTTCAGCGGATGCCAGAGGGCCCGGGCGGCGGCGAGGGCGCGCCCGCCGGAGAGGCGGATGATGGCCACGGGGCCGCCGGCGGCCGTCGCCAGCGCGGCAATCGTCTGGCTGTCGTATTCGGGCATGTAATTAGGTACAGTGCTATCCTGCGTAGCCGGCGAACTGCATCCTGTGCGGCAGGATCTTGCGGGCGCGCTCGGCGACGTTGGAGAGGTGGCCGGCGATGCGTTCCAGGTTGGAGAGCATCTCGACGTAGATGACGCCGTTTTCCACGTTGCAGTCGCGCGTGTGGAGGCGGGATTCGTGGTTGCCCTCGAAGCGCGCCGCCATCATCTTGATTTCGCTGCAGTGCTTGATGACCTTGTCGATGAGCACCTGGTCGTTGCGCGAGAGGCCCTCGATGAGCATGTCGCCCGCGTCCGCCAGATGGCGGCCGATCTGGCGCGTCTCCACGATCGCCTCCTCGGAGAACTGCTCGGTCACCTGTTCGCGGTTGTTGACCAGCTGCAGGATGTTGATGGCGCGGTCGCCCGTGCGCTCGATGTCGTTGACGCAGTGCATGAGGGCGGGGATGACCGCCGACTGGTTCTCGGAGAGGCCGCGGCGCGTCAGCTTGACAAGGTAGTCCATGATGTCGTGCTGCGCGAGGTCGATCTGCTCCTCCATCTTGCCCAGCTTCTCGTCGTTGACGTGCGTGCAGTCGGCGAAGGACTCCAGCGCGCCGTGGGTGAGGGTCATGGCCTCGCGGGTCATGGAGAGCAGGGCGCCGAGCACCTGGTCGAGGGCGGCGGAGGGCGAGTTCAGCAGGTGCGGCTCCAGGCGGCAGATGGCGTTCTGCTGGCCGCCCTTGCCGGAATCCTCCGGCACGAGATGGCGGGAGACCCACGCCAGGAAGGAGGTGAAGGGGAGGAAGGCGATGACCGCGAAGAGGCTGAAGAACGAGTGCGCGTTGGCGATGTGGCGCCCCACGTTCTGCGGCATCAGCGGGTCGAAGACGTCGCCGGGCGTCACCACGTCGATGAAGCGCATGAAGCAGGGGACGCCATCCCACGGGATGAGCATCAGCAACAGCATCAGGATGACGCCGAAGCACTTGAAGACGACGGAGGCGACGGCGACCTGCTTGGCGGTGCGGTTGGTGCCGATGGTCGCCAGAAGCCCCGTCATCGTCGAACCGATGTTGTCGCCCAGCACCAGCGGGAAGGCCGTCCAGAAGTTCAGGAGCCCGCCGGCCGACAGCACGATGGCGAGGGAGACCGTCACGGAGGAGGACTGCACCGCCATCGTGGTCACGACGCCGATGAGGATGGTGCCCAGGACCGGCAGGAGGGGCGGCAGATAGCTGCCCTCCCGCGGCGTGCAGTCGAAGAGGGAGAAGAAGGACTGGAAGGAGGGGAAGTCCGCGATGATCTTGGACTGGGCGGCCATCATGACCATGCCGTAGAAGAGCATGCCGAAGCCCATGATGGTCATGGCGACGCCGCGCAGCCCGCTCTTGCGGACCAGCAGCATCAGCAGGACGCCCGCCACGATGGAGGGCAGCGCCAGCGCGCTCAGGTCGAAGGAGACCAGCTGGCCCGTGACGGTCGTGCCGATGGAGGAGCCCATGATGACGCCCAGGCCCTGCTGCAGGCTCAGGAGGCCCGCGTTCACGAAGCCGACCACCATGACGGAAGTCGCGCCGGAGGACTGGATGATGGCGGTGACGCCCACGCCGGCCAGCATCGCCACGAAGCGGTTGCCCGTGAACATCTGCAGGATGCTCTTGAGCTTGGCGCCCGCCAGCAGCTGAAGGCCGTCGCTCATGAACTTCATGCCGAGGATGAAGAAGGCGAGGCCGCCCAGCATGGCCAGCGTCAGCCCCCAGCGGTCCAGCGCCAGCGCGGTGATGGTCAGCCCGCGGCTCATGTAGTGGCCGACCCCGTCCTTGACGCCGATCTCCGCCACGATTTCGTATTTTCCGCTATATCCTTCTGCGGCAATGAGTTGCGTTGATGCGACGCCGTTCTTGTCGGTGACGGCGTTGGGATTGGTGAGGACGGCGCCGTGCGGTCCGGAGACCAGCTTGAAATAGACGGGGGTCCCCTTCTCGCGGCCGTTGGGGCCGTCCACTTCGACGGAGATGGGCTCCGGCAGTTCGTTGCCGGCCAGCAGCTGCTGCCCGTTGCCGCGGATGGCCACGCCGGCGGTCACATGGAAGTTGACGGGCTTGATCTCCTCGTGCTCGGGGCAGGAGGCCACATAGTACCGGTCGCCGAACTGTGTGCCGTAGGGGACGTGCGCGCGGAAGACGCCTGTCTCGTCCGTGGTTCCTTCGATGGGCTCCTCCCCCTCCAGGGGCATGGCCGCGTCGATGCGGACCAGCACGTTGGGCACGGGGCGGCGGCGGCCCGCCGACGGGCGCAACGGCCCCAGCACCTCGATTTCCACCATCCGCGAAGTCGCGTCTCCCTTCGCGCCATATTGTGAGGCCCCCGAAAGGATCTGCAGCATTTCAGGCGTCTTTTCGGGCGTGCGTCCGCAGCCTGCGAGGAGGAGGGCGCCCAGGAGGAAGAGGAGCGGGAGGATGGAGCGCCGCCGGAAGGTCATCTGTGTCATCACGGAAGTGTCTGTCAGGGATTCGGTTTACAGGAACGGGAGGAGGAGCAGCGGCAGCGCCAGCAGGCCGGAGAGGCAGAGGGCGCGCCTGCCGCGCACGGGGGAGCGCTCCCCCATCCAGTCGCGCAGTTTCCACGGCCACGCCAGCAGCACGAGGCCGACGATGCCGAAGAAGAGGCAGGCGAGGGCGAAGAGGGGGCGGCAGGCGCAGTCCACGGCAAAGGCGT
This sequence comes from uncultured bacterium, assembly GCA_902783355.1. The sequence goes on along the minus strand of CACZQQ010000120.1, from coordinate 592 downwards.
GCTGGATGAGATAGTTGGAGAGGAGGACGAGCAGGCCGCCCGCGCTGCGTGCGAAGAGGAAGTCCAGGCAGAGGAAGCAGAGCGCGCCGCAGACTGGCACAAGCGCCCAGCACCACGCCGTGAAGCGCGCCGGAAGCAGCGCCGCGCCGTCGTGGGCGCACCAGCAAAGCACCAGAAGGCCCAGCGCGACGCCCGCGGCGCGGTTGCGCGGCAGGGTCTGGGCGAGGCGTGGATCGCGGGGGGCAACTACGCCCAGCAGGGCGCCCGCCCCGAGGGAGAGCGCCGCCAGAAGCAGCGACAGGATACGGAAGGATATCATAGGGCCTGGGGAAGAAAGTTCGGCAGGGCGCGTGACAGAATCGGAATTCAGCGTACTATAATGCACATTGCCCGGCCTCTGGCGCGTTCCGTTCCCCCCAGCTCCCCTCCGCACGGGAAGACAGCCGCGAAGCGACAGCGCACGCGAGTGCGCGACCTCGCGTAACCGCTGGCAAGCGCCCGTCAGGGCGCGCAGACTGCGGAGGGCCAATCCGCACGGAAAGACAGCCGCGAAGCGGCGGCGCACGTGAGTGCGCGACCTCGCGTAACCGCT
>CACZQQ010000119.1 GCA_902783355.1 uncultured bacterium | reverse complement strand
GTCATGATGGCTGCCATCCAGGACGGGGAACCACACGAACCTGCCGTCGCTGATGTGCAGGCCACCCTGTTGGAAATGTCTGTAGGGTTCGCCATTGTGCCGGCGGGCGCCAAGGAAATCCAGGACCGCGACCTCTGTATGGAAAACCTGGTCGTCTTCGACTCGGATTACGCACATTCTAAACAAATCTCCTGCGAGGTTACAAGTTGGAGATGAAGCGTGAGATTGAAATGGTGGAGCGATGCATTCCTGTCCTCATGATGATGCCTTGTAGCGATTGAGCGGGTGGTGTCGACAAGCGGCTGGATGGAGTTGAATTCCCCCATTCAGGCGAACCAGGGCGGTGAAAAGCGTAGGCACACTTTCCCCTAATTTTAATACTATGCGCGCATCAACCCCGAAACCTATCAGGGGGGATTCGTTTTTTTATGTTTGGGGCTTTTGGCCTGGAAAGGCGCGACAAACCAAGGGGCATTGCCCTCTGGGGGAGCAAGGCAAAGCCTGGCCATCTCGCGGATGTCGCGCCCTTGCGGGCGCGGGCGATTTGGATTGGCTTGCCGCAGGCTGTGCGCCCGCTGGGCGCTTGCCTGCGGTTACGCAATGTCTTGCCCTACGGGCACTTGCCCTTGCGGGGCTTCATTGCCCACAGGGCGAATGGACAGTCTGCGTCGCTGGCGTCCTCGCTGTCGTGAACTCTCAAAAGCCGCGTAGCGGCAGCGCACGCAGCGCGCCCTGCGGGCGCTTGCCTGCGGTTACGCAATATCTTGCCCTACGGGCAATTGCTCCTTGCAGGGCTTCATTGCCCACAGGGTGAATGGAAAGGCTGCGCGGCTGGCGCGGCTGGCTTGACGGCTAAAAGTGCGTGGCGACGGCATCCCGCCGTCGTGAACTCTCAAAAGCCGCGTAGCGGCAGCGCACGCAGCGCGCGACTGGGTGTAACCGCGGGCAAGCGCCCGTGAGGGCGCGTAGCCTGCGGGGATGTCCTCTCATCCGTCTGGCGCCCGTAGGGCGCGACAAACCAAGGGGCATTGCCCTCTAGGGGAGCAAGGCAAAGCCTGGCCATCTCGCGGATGTCGCGCCCTTGCGGGCGGACTGCGGCTTTCCGCGCCGATGGACGGCCCAATGTACACAGCCACGGGCTGCCCACTCAGAACGGTGTGCGCAAGGGGCTGGCCGATTGTGGGGATGCAACCGCCGGGCGGGCCTTCGCGCCGCTCGCCCGGCCAGGGGCTTTCATTGCGAAAAGCATCGGCCTGCGCGGCCGCGCCCCGAAGGAAGCTCTTTTCGTCGCGGGAGGGCCGCGCTCCTGCGCGGCCGCGCCCCTTTTGTGCCGGCGTCCTGAGTGGCCAGCCCGTGGCTGGCCACAATCCGCGCGCGTACCTTAAAAAGTACTAATATTCCAATAGGATTGCGGTGATCTTGTCCGCCGAGAGCAGCTTGCCCTGATGGGCGGCGAGAACACGCAGCGTCAAGCTGCTGAGGGGGTTGTTTTCGGCCTCCGAAATGGGGAGCCCCTTGGTGTCGAAGAGCGGCGAACCGTCCGCCTGCTCCCATCCCCGATAGAATCGGATTGGGCCGAGGGCGCATCGTTCCTCCGGCGGCAGCTGTTCCAGAAGGGCCTGGAGGGCCTCGCGGTCCGGCAGGACAGGCTGCCGCGCACCGAGCGCCGCCACGAAGGTGCGCACCGCATAGCCTATCAGGTTGCAGCGGCAGACGGCGAAGCGGCGTCCCGCCAAAGTGACCTCCGCTATCTTTGCGCGCTCCATGAAGCATTTCAGACGGCGTCGGTAGGCCGCCTCGTCCTCCCAGCGCAGAAGCAGTATCGGCTGGCCTATGCTTTCTCCTATCGCATGGAACAGCGTCTCCGTGGCCCCCAGGCAGGGGCGCTGCTGCGACACGGGCGGGAGCCCTTCGGCGGCCAGCGGCGTCCCGTCGCGGAGGCGCCGCCAGACGCCGTCTTCGGCCTTGGCGGCGAAATGGCACGCGAAGCCCTCCGGAAGGCGCAGTTCCTTGTACAAGGCAGGGAGTGCCTCCCGCTCCTCCGGCAGCGCCGCGCCCAGGTCTTCCGCCAGCCGCCTCGCTTCGCTCCAGGTCGTCGGCGTGCAGATTGTCGTGAAGCCCATGTAAACCGCGCCGTCGCGGCGGCACACGTTGATGTCCGGCCCGCGATACCACGTCTTTTCAAAGTAGTCGTCCTCCGTCGGCGCAAGGACCGGCCGGAGGCCGGAGGCACCCATCATCGCACATTGGTCCATCGCATAGTTCAGGCGCACGGCGATGGAACTCTCCCGCTGCCGGCTGTAGGAGGCGCCGCGGACGACGCCCAGATTCGGGAAGTGCAGCGGCACGTCCGGATACGGCTCCACCAGCTCCGAAAGGTTGTCGTCCAGGTCGAAGAAGCCGTTGTGCGCCGTTGCGCCTTCCTCCCCCGATATACGCTTGACGCTCCCTTCGGGAATCGGGTGGACGGGCGGCAGAAGGTTCCGCCAGCCGCCCACGGCCGCGCCTTCCCACTCGGCCTCCGTCGGCAGGCGGAACGCATAGCCTGTCGGCAGGGGGCGTATTTTCAACATGTCCTCCGTCAGATTGCGGCAGAAAAGCAGCGCGTCGTTCCACGAAAGGTATTCCACCGCGCCCTTGTCGCCGTTGCGCGTGGGCGTCATGTGGGCATAGTAGAAATAGGCGGGGACGCTGACCTCCGTGGCGCAGAGCCAGTAGGGGTAGTCGATGCGGCGGACGCGCTGGTCAAGCGGCGAGACGAAGTCTCCGGGAGGGACAAAGAGGAAGGTCAGGGGGTAGGATGTCTTCTCGTAAAAGGGCTCTCCCGGCCTC
>CACZQQ010000118.1 GCA_902783355.1 uncultured bacterium | reverse complement strand
GAGGCTCTCGTGCCGCGCAACGCGCTTGAGCGCGAGACGCGCCGCTATGTCCTGCTGGCACTGCGCCATCAGGAACTCCTCCGACAACGGCTGGAGTTGAGCGCGGAGGCGCGCGCGATGGCCGTCGCCGCAACCTTCGTCGGTGCCGACGAAGCCGCGTTGCGGCGTCATATTATGGCACCGCGCGAGGCCATCGACCGCCAGATGGACGCGTGGGAAGGCGACATGCGCGCCTTCTTTGCAGACAACGAACTGGCCGATGCGGACGAGTTCCTGGCGGAACGCCGCGCGGCGACGATGTGAAAAACCACCCACAAGAGCAAAAGACCATGACCGGCATCCTGATCGACCGCCATCTGCCCGCCGTGCGCGTCACGCCCGACGACGGCTTCCAGTACTTCTTCGGCTACTTCGACAAGTCGCCGTGGGATCCCGCCGGCAAGCGCCTGCTGGCCCATCGCACGAACTTCTGCAACCGCCAGCCGCGCTTCGGCGACGTGGCCGAGGTGGGCACCCTCGTCGACGGCGTCTTCACGCCCTGCGGCGAGACGCGCGCGTGGTGCTGGCAGCAGGGCGCCATGCTCCAATGGTTCGACCAGGACACCATCATCTACAACGACTTCGAGGACGAGCGCTACGTGGCGCGGCTGCTGAACCTGAAGACCGGCGCCAAGCGCACCCTCCACCGCCCCATCTACTGCCTCTCCCCCGACCGCAAATACGCCATCAGCCTCGACTTCGCGCGCCTCGACCGCGAACGCCCCGGCTACGGCTACCCTGGCCTCTGGACCCCCATTCTGGAGAAGGGCTGGCCCGACGACGACGGCCTGTGGCTCATCGACATCGAGAAGGACACCTCGACGCTCTCCGTCTCGCTGGCGCGCATCTGCCGCGACTTCCCCGGCGACGGCACCGACCAGGCCACCAGCTGGTTCAACCACATCCTCATCAGCCCCGACAGCAGGCGCTTCGCCTTCTTCCACCGCTGGCGCCACTTCGGCCCGTGGGGCCCCGGCGTGCGCTCACACATCACCCACATGTTCACCGCCAACCTCGACGGCAGCGGCCTCTATCCCCTCAACCTGGAGGACATGAGCAGCCACTACGTCTGGACCGACAACAACCATATCATCAACTTCTGCCGGCGCTTCGCCGACGGCGACCGCTACCACCTCTTCACCGACCAGACCGGCGAAGTCAAGACAATCGCCCCCAAGTGGTTCGAGACCACCGGCGACGGGCACTGCACCTACTCGTTGGACTGCAAGTGGATGCTGACGGACAGCTATCCCTCCGCACGCGACAACTGCCGCGGCCTCTTCCTCTACGACATCCAGAACGACAAGGGCTACGAGGTCGGCCGCTTCTTCGCGGACCCCAACTACATCATCCCCGCCAGATGCGACCTCCATCCGCGCCTCTCCGCCGACAAGCGCACCATCTGCTTCGACTCCATCCACGAGGGCGCACGCGCCATCTACCTCATGGACGTCTCCAGCCTGACCTGCGCATAAGGGCTTCGGCAACAAGCCGTCTCTTCCATATGTGGGCAGCCACGGGCTGCCCATTCAGGACGATGCGCCAAAGGGCTAATCAACTGCGGAGAAGCAGGAGCCAAACGCGGCATCCGTCCCCGCATGTCGCGGCGAGCCGCGTCGCATGTCGCATGTCGCCCCGCATGCAGGCCGCCAGAACCCGCCTACGGTTCTGCGGAAGGCGCGCCGCCCTTGTCAGCGAGGGAGACGTGGCCTTCCACGCGGCCGTCGTCCAGGTCGTTGACACGGCGGCGGCTCTCCAAGTCATGGAAGAGGCGGCGCAGGTCGCGGACGCCGCCGATGAAGAACCAGACGGTCGCGACGGCGGCCACGCCAAGGGGCACCAGCAGCGACGTGACCAGGAAATAGTTGCTCCAGAAGTCGTTGGAGAGCGGCCTGATCCAGTTCCACAGCGCCACGGCGACGAAGATGCCGAAGAAGCCGTAGATGAAGTTGTGGAAGAAGTAGGCGTAGGCGATGGCACGGTCGCCCTTCGTGTATTCGGGCGTGATGCCCAGGAGGGCCTTGCAGACGCCGCGCACGCTCCAGTCGCGCTTCGGCGGCGGAAGCGCGTCGGCGTCCGCATAGGCGCCGCGGTGCAGCATCCGGTCCATGTCGAAGTCGGTCTTGCAGGTGACCAGCGAGACGACGGCGTAGAGCGCGATCGTGAAGATGTTGCTGAAGAAGAGGAACTCAATGGCGTTGACGGGAATCTTCACCGGATCCATCCGCCACTGGATCCATGTGCCGAAGGGGCGCGAGGCAAAGCGCAGCGCGCGGTCGCAGAAGTCCGCCATGTCGTGCCTGGCCAGGAAGGGGTAGACCACATCCGCCCAGTTGCGCTGCAGGAGGATGTAGATGACGCTGATGGCCATGCCGGTCAGCAGCGCCGTCCACGCCGCCTGCGTCGTCCCTTTCTTCCAGTAGAGGCCGAAGATCATGACGGGGCAGCAGCCCGCGTTCCAGACGGCCACCGCCATGTTGGTGAAGAGCGCGATGTAGTCCAGCTGTGCCATGTACTTGGAGCCGAAGAAGAAGAATACGCCGATGCCGATGGCGACCAGGCGGATCATGCGCACGTGCGCCTTGGGGGAGAGCCCCTTGGGGAAGAAGGGGAGGATGCAGTCCTGCGCGATGGTGAGGGTCGCGCTGAAGATGCGCGTGTCGTCGGTGGAGAGCATGGCGAGGAAG
>CACZQQ010000117.1 GCA_902783355.1 uncultured bacterium | reverse complement strand
GACAAGGAAGCCCATGGGAAAGCCTGTCCGCCCCCTGCTCGCCCTCATCGCCGCCGCAATGCTCTCCACCGCCACAGCCGCCGAAACGCCCTCCGCTGCGCCGATGATGAGCGAGGCGGCGTATGCGGCCGCGAAGGAGGCGATGCTGCGCCGCCCGCGCCATGTCATGCACAACAACGACGGCTGCGACGCGGTCTACTACGACAGCAAGCTGCTCCCCGTCACCGTGGAGAAGTTCCTCTCGCAGCGTGTCTCCTTCACGCCGGGCTGCGTGGACACCATCGTCTACTGCCCCGTCTCCAGCGGCTTCGGCCAGTTCTCGGTCGAGCTGCCCGGCTTCGACGTCCTGCGGCAGGACCCGCCCTTCCGTGCCGACGCGCCTGCCGACAAGCGCTACCACAACGCGGTGGACGACCTGGCGGCCCTCGGCACGGACGCCGTGCGTGCGGTGCTCGACTTCGCGCACGCCCACGGACAGGAGTTCTTCTGGGGCTTCCGCACCAACGACACCCACGACAGCCACTACACCGCAGAGAACGACCTGGCCTTCTTCAATCCATGGAAGCGCGCCCACCGCGAGGTCCTCTTCGGCCGCGAGCCGGGCATGGGGCTGCCGAACGGCTCGTGGAGCGCCGTGGACTTCACCTTTCCCGAAGTCCGTGCGCGCCAAGTCGAAATGGTGCGCCAGGTGCTGAGGAAATACGGCGACATCGACGGCTTCGAATTCGACTTCTCGCGCTATCCGCCCATGTTCCGGACCACCGCGCTGGGCGGCTATGCCTCGCAGGAGGAGCGCGACATGCTCACGCAGATGTATCGCAAGATCCGCGCCGTCGTGGACGAGGCGGGGCGCAGGCGCGGCCGCCCCATCCTCATCGCCATGCAGCTGCACGATTCCGTCGATTACTGCCGCGGCCTCGGCGTCGACCTGGAAGTGTGGCTCAAGGAGGGGCTCCTCGACATCTGGATCCTGCCGGACTGCTCCCGCATGGACACCTACGCCAACGACGCCGCGCTGGCCCACAAGTACGGCCGCCTCTTCTATCCGCAGATGGGATACCCCTATCCCTACGAGGGCGAAGAAAAGGGGACCAGGCTGTCGCACAGCAACGACTTCTGCAGCTACTACGCGCGGGCGCTGGCGGCGCTGACCTCCGGCGCGGACGGCCTCCATTTCGCCAACATCACCCATCCCAACTGGGTCAAGGCGCTCATGAAGACCGACCTGGACTGGCTGCGCAGGCAGGACAAGCGCTACTTTGTCACGGACATCCTCTGGGAGGCCCTCAACGGCGCCCTGGCCAGCGGCGAACGCTGGACGAAACTGCCGCAGCTCATCGCGCGCAAGCCGCGCTGGATTACGCCAGGCGTCCCGCAGGAGTTCACCATCGAGATCGGCGACGACCTGCCCGCGCTGGCGGCCTCCGGCAATCCGCCCGAAGTCCGCGGCTGGCTGGATCTGGGGCAGCCGGAAATGCAGGGGCGGATGCGCATCGAAAGCAACGGCATCGCGTGGGAGCGTCTCCCGGAGGAGAGCGAAGGGCGCTACGAGAAGTTCCGCATTCCCGCCGGCGCGCTGAAGCGGGGCGCCAACATGCTGCTCCTCTCGGCCGCGCCGCCGCCCGCCGACGAGACGGAGCCGGTCGCCCCGTGGAGTCTCACAGAGGAAGACGGCGTCTCCGTCAAGGCCAACTTCTTCCGACATCCCTACGACAGCCGCAATCCCAAGGCCTTCGCGAAGACCGCCGAAGGGTGGCGCATCGCCGACACGGGCGAAGGCGACGACGACATCGCCAACGCCATGCTCCATTTCCTCTACCGCGCGGGCGCCTTCGTCTTCGACTTCGAGGCACGCCTCGTCGCGTCGGACGACCCCATGGCCGCCGTCGCCCGCATGGCCGACGGACGCAATCTGGAGGTGCTGCAGCTGCTCGACGGCAAGGTGCGCCTCCACTACTGCGGCTTTGAAATGCCGTTGAATACAAACGACTTCCATCGCTACCGCATCGTCTTCTATCCCGACCGCATGACCTTCAGCGTGGACGGCAGGGAGCTCTTCCGCACCAGCGAACTGACGCGGTGCGACCTGCCGGAGAACGCCATCCAGGGCTGGAAGCGCGCCGACCACAGGCAGAACACCTCCAGCCTCATCATCGGCTCGCTCAGCGGGAAGGGCAGCGGCACCAGCGACTGGCGGCATATCACGGTCGGCTCCCTGCCTGGCAGCGTCTGGCTCAACAACCTCGCCGTCGAAGTGAAGTTCTGAATCGCAGCAACTGCGGCCGACGGCTTTTCGCCGCCGGCACCCGACACCCCCGAAAAGCGCCTTGCTAAGCCTGTGGCGCGCGGTTTTTCGCCGCCGGCACACGACACCCCGAAAAGGTCCTTGCCAAGCGTGTGGGTCGCGCGGCAAGAGGCTCCGCGCAGAAATATTCCCCCATGGAGGCCGCTTGAAAAACTTGGGGAAGGATTTATTATATGCAGGTCTGCCGTCTCCGTCTGGCTTGTCCATTCGACATCCCATGCGCGCCGCCAATCCGCAGAAACATTGTAACTCCTTGAATACAAGCAAGTTAATACTTCAATACATCATGAAAGAACTGTCATCCCTCCTGCGTCCTCTCCTTTGCGGAACCGTCCTTCTGCTGGCCGCCGGCTGCACCGCCATCAAGGAGACCGCCCATGGCTCCTACCTCATCATGAAGGAGAAGCTGGGCAGCCAGAAGACGGAGAGCGCCGCCCCAGCCGCCGCCGTTCCGCAGACGCCCGAGGAGGCGCTGGAGGCCGAAATCGCCTCCGACCGCTTTGCGAAGGTGTGGCGCGGCATGGACGAGCTGGTCACCGACTACGAGGACGTGCTTTCAGGCAACGACACGTCGTGGTTCGGCCGCCGCACCAAGAACCTCACCAATGCGGCCCTCAAGCTGGTCGCCAGCAAGGCGGGGCTCGAAGCCTACGAAAAGATCCTCGACCTGCAGGAGAAGGTGGCGGACAAGGAGCAGGAGAAGAACAACCTGGCCGCCAGCCGTCTTGGCTATCCCGTCAGCTCCTCGAACCCCTTTGCCATGACCCGCGAAAAGTGCGACCAGAAGATCAAGGCGCTGCAGCAGGACATCGCGGAGACCAACCTGGCCATCCGGCAGCAGAGCAACGTCCTGCTGAACGACCTCAACCGTCATGGCAATATTTTGGACGCAAAGCACTTGAAGTATCTTCTGACGGCCGCCGGCGGCGACGATGTCATGCAGATGATGAATCTGGCCATCATCCTCAAGCAGGTCCAGTACGCCATCGGCAAGCAGGTCAGGGAATCGCCGCAGTTCAATGGCGCGCAGCTCCAGCGCTACGTCGGCATCCAGTTGGTGCTGCTGCTGGCCTACCAGCAGGCCCACGTCGTCGGCATCGAGAATATCCAGAAGAAGTACCTGCCGCGGCTGGCCGAAATCCAGAAGAGCGCGGAGGCGAACCTGCGCGAGACACAGGCCCTGCGCCAAGGCGCCGCCGACGGCGCCGACTCCCTCGACCAGAACCTGCGCATCAGCGAAAACACCATCCAGATCGCGGAGCAGTACCGCGCCGCCCTGCAGGAGATGGCCAGAAGCCTTGAGAAGTCCCGCGAGGGGGTCGACCGCAACGTCGCCGTCACGCGCAACACCTTCAAGACCGTCACCACGGGCGCCAGCCTCCTGCAACTCATCCAGGAGAGCAAGCAGGACTACGCCGAACTCATCAGCTTCAACCCGCCGCTCTTGGACACCATCTACTCCGACCAGATGATGGAGGCCTTCCAGCAGGTCTCCGCGCAGCTCAAGGAGTAGCCCCCTGCCGCCCCGGCGGGTTGGGCGAAATGCCCCGCGCGTCGCCTGTCGCTTGTCCTGAAAACGCGCCCCGCGCGTCGCCTGTCGCTTGTCCTGAAAACGGAACCGCGCCCGCCTATCGCGGCAGGCCGCTGAAGCCCTCCTACGGTTCCGCGGAAGGCGCGCCGCCCTTGTCGGCGAGGGAGACGTGGCCTTCCACGCGGCCGTCATCCAGTAAATTGACCTGCCGACGGCTCTCCAGATCGTGGAAGAGGCGCCGCAAATCGCGGACGCCGCCGATGAAGAACCAGACGGTCGCGATGGCGGCAACCCCCATGGGCACCAGCAACGACGTGACCAGGAAGTAGTTGCTCCAGAAGCCGTTGGAAAGAGGGCTTGCCCAGTTCCACAATGCCACGACGACGAAGATGCCGAAGAAGCCGTAGACGAAGTTGTGGAAGAAGAAGGCGTAGGCGATGATGCGGTCGCCCTTTGTGTATTCGGGCGTGATGCCCAGCAGGGCCTTGCAGACGCCGCGTACGCTCCAGTCGCGTTTCGGCGGCGGTTGTGTGCCGCCGTCCGCGTAGGCGCCGCGGTGCAGCATGCGGTCCATGTCGAAGTCGGTCTTGCAGGTAGCCAGCGAGACAATGGCATAGAGCGCCATGGTGAAGATATTGCTGAAGAAGAGGAACTCGATGGCATTGACGGGAATCTTCACGGGATCCATCCGCCACTGGATCCAGGTGCCGAAGGGGCGCGAGAGGGTGCGCAGCACGCGGTCGCAGGTGACCACGTGCTCGTGTCTGGCCAGGAAGGGGTACACCACATCCGCCCAGTTGCGCTGCAGAAGGATGTAGGCGACGCTGATGGCCATGCCCGTCAGCAGGGCGGTCCACGCCGCCTGCGTCGTCCCCTTCTTCCAGTAGAGGCCGAAGATCATGACGGGGCAGCAGCCCGCGTTCCAGATGGCCACTGCCATGCTGGAGAAGAGCGCGATGTAGTCAAGCTGCGCCATGTACTTGGAGCCGAAGAAGAAGAAGACGCCAATGCCGATGGCGACGGCACGGATCATCCAGACATGGCGCTTCGGCGTGAGTCCCTTCGGGAAGAAGGGGAGGATGCAGTCCTGCGCGATGGTGAGGGTCGCGCTGAAGATGCGCGTGTCGTCGGTGGAGAGCATGGCGAGGAAG
>CACZQQ010000116.1 GCA_902783355.1 uncultured bacterium | reverse complement strand
CCCACCCAGCCGCCGAAGAGGCACAGCAGAAGGCAGAAGGCCCCGAAGAGCAGATATGTCCAGCCCGCACGATAGCGCTGCTGCGCCGTCAGCACAATCCCGCTTTCACTCGTAAATCCTTGCGGTACAACAACTAACGCAATATCACCCGTCTTGAAGTGCTTGTCCAGCTCCAGTTGGGCGCGCATCTCGTTGCAGGCGTTGCATTCAAGCCCCTTGTGCGGCCCCTGCAGCAACCGCACGCGCAGTTGCTGCGTGCCGAAGAGGATGGGGCCCTGCTCCATCAGCAGTGAATCGTCCGTGGAGAGAACTTTCGCCCGCACGAGGCGCCCCTCCTGCCGCAGCGCGGTGGCGGGGCGCGGAATCGCGAAGAGGGCGGCCGTCACCGCCGCCAGCACCGCCAGCGCGACGGCATGGCGGCGACGTCTGGACGGCTGTGTGGCGGTCAGGTCGGCCATGGAGTGCTACGGCTGCATGAGGGCCTTCAGCTTCTTGGAGATGTCGGTGTTCTCGATGAGGCCGTGGAAGATTTCGGCGTCCTTGCCGACGGCAGTCGTCAGGACCGGGAGGGCGGTATGGCTGCCGCTGGTCCAGCCGACGCCGGCGATGTCGTTCATGACTTTCCGCGCGCGCGTACCTATTTTCTTCTGCGCAAAGGCCTCCTTCAGTTCGGCCACTTGCGCCTCCTTGAGCAGCATGGGATGCTTGGGGTCGGCGACGGCCGCCTCGTCCCCCGGAAAGACGAAGCCGAACTTCTCGCGCAGGAGCGGCATGACCTCCTCGAAGGTCATTTCGGGCTTCTCCTTCATGGCGGCGTCCACCAGACTCTGGAAGGCGCCGGCGTCGCACTTCTGGTTGGCGAGGCGCTCCGCATAGAGGGCGTAGCCTGTTCCGGCGAAGCCCATGGACATGCCGCCGGTCTCGTGGTCGCCCGTCACGACGATGAGCGTCTCGTTCGGATGCGCCTTCGCGAAATCAAGGGCCACCTGGACGGTCTTGTCGAGATTGAGGAGCTCCTGCAGATTGGGTGCGGCGTCGTTGGAGTGGCCGACCCAGTCGATGGCGCCGCCTTCGGTCATGATGAAGAAGCCCTCGGGGGCGTCCTGCAGCAGCTCGATGCCCTTGGCCAGCAGTTCCGGCAGCGTCGGATAGTCGTTGGGGCCGTTGATGACGTAGCCCAGGGCGTTGCGGCCGAAGAGGCCCCAGTACTTGCCGCCCTCGACAGGCTTCAGCGCGGCGAAAGCCTCTTTGTCGGTGACGACCGTGTAGCCGGTCTTGGCGGCCAGCTCCGGAATGGGGCCCAGATACTGCGGATCGTCCTTCTTGTCGTCGTGGCCCGCCAGGCCGCCGCCCGCGAAGAAGTCGAAATCGGAGGCGACGAGATCCAGGCCGATGCCGTAGAGCTGGCCGCGCTGCGCCCGGTGGGCGTAGAAGCCGGCGGGGGTCGCGTGGTTGATGGTGACGGAGGTGATGATGCCCACCTTGCGGCCGCACGCCTTCGCCACTTCGGCGACGGAGGTCACGCGGTTGCCCTCGGCATCCACGCCAATGGCGCCGTTGTAGGTCTTGACGCCGCAGGCGATGGCAGTCGCCGCCGCCGCCGAATCGGTCACCAGCGAATTCGCGGAGGCGGTCCGCGTCGTCGCATGGTAGGGCATGTGGTTGATGACCAGTTCGCCGTGGCCGGTCTTGCGGGCGAACTCCTCCGCAATCATGCGCTGCGGCGTCGACATGCCGTCGCCGATGAAGAGGAAGATGTATTTGGGACCGGCGGCCTGCGCGACCAGCGCGGCCAGGCAAAGCAGGAGGGCAATGCGGATTCTTGACATAGGTGAAACCTCTAAATGGGACAGGTGGAACAGGTTGGACAGATGGGAAAAGACCACGACTGTGGTCTCATAGGTCTCATTTGTCCCACAAGTCCCATCTCCTGCCTTTAGCAACCAGCCCCGCCATAGAAGTTTCTTCAACGGAGTGGCCTGCCACTGAAGGCGAAAGAAATGGGACAGGTGGAACAGGTGGGAAAGCAGGACAGGACTACGGTTTCAGCAGGAATTTGAGGCCCTCCTGAATCCAGAGGTCCCAAAATTCCCATGTATGGTCTCCGGGGCCTTCGGCGTAGCGGTAGTTGGGGAAGCGAAGCCCCTCCAGATGGCGGCGCAGGCGCTGGTTGCCCGGATAGAGGGAATCGTCGACGCCGCAGACTTGCAGCAGGCGCGGCGGATTGGGAGCCTTGAGAGCCGTCTCGGCCAACGCGAAGAGGTCGTTGCCGCGCGGGACAAGCTCCTCCGCCGAGCCGAAAGTCCACGCGTTCTCGCGCGGCTCGCCGATGGATTCCACCCACTCGCGGATGTCCGCCACGGGCGAGAGCGCCACCGCGCCCGCATAGCGGTCGGGGCAACGCAGCGCCAGCTTGAAGGCGCCGTAGCCGCCCATCGAGAGGCCTGCGGCGAAGGTGTCCTCGCGCCGCGTGCTCACGGGGAAGAGCTGCGCGACGACGGCGGGCAGCTCCTCCGAGAGGAAGGTCCAGTAGCGGCCGCCCGCCTCCATGTCCGTGTAGAAGCTGCGCCCGCCGTCCGGCATGACGACAACGAGCTGGTACTGGGCGGCATAGCGCTCGATGGAGGTGCGCCGCATCCAGATGCTCTGGTCGTCGCTGAGGCCGTGCAGCAGATAGAGGACGGGATAGTCCTTGCGGCCGGCGGTGGCCGCGCTGCCCATGCCGATCTGGGTGGCGGAGACCTGCGGGACGACGACGTTCATCGCGCAGGCCTTCCCCAGCACGTCCGAATGGAAATGGCACTCAAGAAACGCCATGGCTACTTCTCCTCCAGAATCCAGATTTCACCGTAAAGGAGCCTGTCGGCCTTCAGGACAAGCGTGCCGTCGGGGCCGCTGGCGGCGTCCACGGCGGCGCCGTCGGAGGCGCGCGTGACGCGGGCGGGCCTGAAGCCGCCGGGCAGGCGCAGGCGCAGTTCCACGTCCGCCAGCGGTATCAGCGGATACTCCTTCTGGCAGTTGACGGCGCCGACGAGCAGGGTGCCGTCCGCGCCGCGCATGAAGGTGACCTCCAGCGCGGCAGGCAGTTCGCGCCCGTTGAGGACGGGCGACGGCGGGAGATACGCCTGCAGCAGGCGAATGCAGAATTCGCGCTGCGAATCCTGCGGGATGCCGAAGGCGTTGACGGCCAGCCAGACCGCCCTGCCCTTGCCGTAGGCGTGCTCCGTCCAGGCCGGATGGGCCGTGTCCCTTCCGGGCGGATTGGAGTGGATGGAGGCGTAGCGGTCGGGGTCGAAGGGCGGGAAGAGCGGGATGGTCAGCGTGGCGTGCACGGCGGTGTCCGCCTCAGGCGACGCGTAGGGGGCGCGGCGGTTGGCGGAGACATAGCCGTCCTCGCCCAAATTGACGTAGCACACCGTGGGCGCGTCCTCCCCCGTGTAGTGGACGCCCAGCACGTCCGCCAGCGCGAAGTCCTTGTCCACAAGCGAGGCGCGGCTGGTGGCCAGCAGCGTGCCGCCGTCGGCCACGAACTGCCGCAGTTTCGCACACTCCTCTTCGGTCAGGTTGGTGGCGCCGGCCAGGATGACGACCTTGTAGGGCGAGAGGTCGGCGGTGTTTTCGCAGACGACGCGCCACGGAACATGGAGGCGCGTGAGCAGCTCGCCGGCGCCGACCGCCTCGCGCAGCGATTCGCCGATGGCGGGCGACATGATTTCGGCGTCGCCGTAGCTCCTGAGGGGGACGCCGTTGAGGGCGGTGTCCGCGAAGGCGGCGGGCGAGAAGTAGATGCCGACCTCGCCGAGGAGTCGCGGGCGGTGGGCGCGCACGGCGTCGCGGAAGGGCTTGAGGCGGCGGTTGATGGCGCCCAGGCGGCGGTAGAAGCGCTCCTCCATGGTGCCGTCGGGATTGATGGCGTCGATGAAGAAGTAGGCGCCGCCGTTGGCCAACGTGGTCAGCGCGTGGCTCAGCAGTTCGTCGTCGCACTTCGTGGAGGTGTGGTCGTGGAGGTCCACACAGCGGCTGGTCATGTATTCGTAGGGCATGGCGGCAGTATAGGCGTCGAACATCTTGACGCCGAAGCGCTGCTGTTCGCGGTCGCCGTAGAAGTCGCCGGAGGCGTAGTCGCAGGAGGCCACCATCCTGCCGGACTGGCCGCGGATCAGCATGGAGAACATGCCGGAGAACTGGTGCACCACGCTGATGTCGGGCCGCTTGGCGCGGACGGCGGCTGTCAGCCTGGCGGCGTATTCCGCCACGCACTCCTCCCTGAACTTGACATAGTTGCGCCAGTTTTCGTCCCGCCAGTCGATGGTCTCGGGGATCTCGCGGCCGTAGCGTTCGCGGAACTTGGCGCGGCAGCGGTCGCAGCAGCAGAAGAGCAGCCAGAAGGTCATGTCGATGAAGATGCCTTCCACGGGATACTCCACAACTTGCTCCAGTTCACGCTGATAATATTCAAGCGTCTCCTCGCAGTTGAGGCAGGAGACGCGGTAGCGGCCGGGCCGGCGCTTCCCGCAAATGTCCACCTGCTCGCTGTCGGGATAGCGCTCGACGGAATGGTTGTGGTAGACGACAGTGTAGTAGGCGATGGGCGTGATGCCGCGCCGCTTCAGGGCGGCCACGGTCTCGCCGAAGATGTCGCGCCCCTTGAGGCCGGCGTGCATGTGGCCGATGCGCGTCGGGAAGTAGCAGTTGCCGTTGTGGTCGCAGCTGTAGACCATGGAGGATTCCGCGCCGCCGAGTTCCGCCATGCGGGCGTATGTCTCCGGGTCGAAGCGGCTCATCAGGCTGGGGTCCAAGTCCGTGATGTGGTTGTCCACCAGCAGGCGGGAGTAGCATTGCTCAAACCAGCGCATGGCTTACCTCACTTGTCAAATTGGAAGAGCGGCGTCGAATAGTAGCGGTCGTACGAATCCGGCAGGACGGTCAGGACGGTGTGGCCGGGGCCGAGTTCGCGGGCGAGACGCAGGGCGCAGGCGGTGTTGGTGCCGCTGGAGATGCCTGCGGGAAGCCCCTCCTTGAGCGCCAGCGCACGCGCCATGGCCAGCGCCTCGTCGTCCGTGATGATGCGCGTGCCGCTGAGCAGGCTCTGGTCGAGATTGGCGGGGATGAAGCCGTCGCCGATGCCCTGCTGCAGATGGGAGCCGATGGCGCCGCCGGCCAGGACGGCCGCGTTCTCCGGCTCCGCCGCCACGATCTGCACCTGCGGGAAGCGCGTGCGCAGGACGCGGCCGATGCCGGAGATGGTTCCGCCCGTGCCGAAGCCCGCGCAGAAGGCGTCCACGCCGCGGTCGCCCAGCTGCTCCAGAATCTCGCGGCCCGTCCGTTCGAAATGGACCGCCGGGTTGTTGGGGTTCTCGAACTGCTGCGGGACATAGCCGCCTGGAATCGTGTCGCGCAGTTCATAGGCCAATTTGAGGCAGCGCTCCATGCATTCGCCGATGTTGCCCTCGTCATGGACAAGGCGGATTTCGGCGCCGTAGAGACGCATCAGCTTGGTGCGCTCCTCGCTGACCGAATCCGGCATGACGATGATGCAGCGGTAGCCCATCTGGCTGCAGACCAACGCCAACCCGATGCCCTGGTTGCCGCTGGTCGGCTCGATGATGACCGCGCCGTCGCCGATCTGGCCTGACTCCTTCGCGCGCTCCAGCATGTTCAGCGCGGTGCGCGTCTTGATGCTGCCGCCCACGTTGAGCCCCTCGACCTTGACGAGAATCTCCGCGCAGGCGGCGTCGGGTATGCTGTGGAGCCGGACAAGCGGCGTGCCGCCGACCGCCTCCAGAATTGAGTTCAGTATGCCGTTTTTCATGGTGTCCTTCGGGAATGAGAGGGCGGCAAAGCCGCCCGGAATGCGTAATGTTGGATACTATAATTCCCTTTCCCTGTGTGGCGCCGTGAGACATGAGACGCGGCGGTTGCAAAACTTTCCGCGTTCGACGCGGCGGTTGCGCACGGCCGCGGGCCGCGCATTCAGGACGGCCGCGCTGGCATTCGCCTGCGGCATCCCGTCAGAACACGGTGACTTCAAGGTCGTCAATCAGCGAGTAGCACTTCTGCGGCAGGACGTTGAAGAACCGGATCTCGTCCGCCGCGAACTCCGCCAGATATGGGTGT
>CACZQQ010000115.1 GCA_902783355.1 uncultured bacterium | reverse complement strand
TATGCCGTCTGGATCTCCGAAATCATGCTCCAGCAGACCACCGTCCAGACCGTCATGGACTACTTTGCCCGCTGGATGAAACGCTTTCCCACGCTGCAGGCCCTCGCGACGGCAGAGCTGGACGACGTGCTGCGTCAATGGCAGGGGCTTGGCTACTACGCGCGCGCCCGCAAACTATATCAATGCGCGCAAGCTGTTTGTGCCCGATACGGCGGTTCCTTCCCGCGCGACCGCGAGGCGCTGCTCGCCCTGCCGGGCATCGGCCCCTACACCGCCTCCAGCCTGTGCGCCTTCGCCTTCAACCAGCCGGAGACCGTCGTGGACGGCAATGTCATCCGCGTCCTGTCACGCTACCATGGCCTTGAAGGCGAAGTAGATAGAGAGCGCATCTATCCGTATGCGCAGAAACTGACGCCAGTTTCTGCGCCCGCCGACTATGCTTCCGCCATCATGGATCTGGGCGCCACCGTCTGCCGTCCGACGGCGCCCGCCTGCCTCCTGTGCCCGTGGCGAGACGGATGCGTCGCCTGCAAAAAGGGGCTCCAGGAGAAGATTCCCGTTCTTCGCAAGATGACGCGCACGCGCAAGGCTGGGGCCGCCTTCCTCATGCCCGACGGCGCGGGCGGCTTCTTCATCCGCAGGCGCCCCGGCAAGGGGCTCCTCTCCGGCCTGTGGGAAATCCCATGGACGGAGGACGGCACGCCGCCCTTCGACGGAAAGTGGGAGCGCCTCTCCGGCGAGGTCCGCCACGTTTTCACGCACTTCGACCTGACGCTGAGCCTCCACCGCGGCGCGCCGCCCTACCCGCCGGAGTTCCTGTCAGGCGGCCTCTTCATCACGCCTGCGCAGATGGGCGGCTACGCCTTCTCGACCCTCATGAAGAAGGTGCTGGCAAAGGTCCTTCAGAAATCGCCCTCAAAATAGAAGGTCTCGGCGAAGCAACGCGGCACATGGACGTGCGTCGTGCCCTGGAACCACCGGATGGCCTTGGGGCACTTCATCGCCCTGTAGAAGAGGGAGACGCCTGAAGGCGGGCAGATGTAGTCGCCCAGTCCCGCGCGTTCCACGACGACGGGGCATTTGATGAGGCGCGCCATATTCACGCAGTCAAAGTATTCCAGTCCAGGAGAATAGGGGATTCGCCAATCGCCGAATAGCCGTCCGAAGCGGCTCTGCCCTGCCACGTCGCAGTTCCAGGGGATGCTCGGGTGGCATTCCGTGACGTAGGGGCTCAGCGCGGCGCCCCAGATGCTCTGCAGGCCGCCCTGGCTGTTGCCGTTCAGGATGATGTCGCGCCCGTTCCATTCGGGAAGCGTGCGGACGAACTCCACCATGCGCAGCACGCGCCACGCCATCTGCAGGAAGTAGGCGTCCTGCGGGCGCTGGTTCTGCGCGGGGTCGAAGGCGTAGAGCTGTCCGTTGGACTTTGTCTCGTCGTTGAGGCGCAGGTAGTAGGCCTCTTCGGGATTCATGAGTTCCGCGCCGTGGGCGTTCATGTAGACGTGGATGGCGTCCGCAGGGGAGACCTTGAGCAGGTTCTGGTATTTTGGCAAGTCGAAGCCGTAGCCGTCGAAATGCAGCTGCGCCTTGCAGGAGCCGGGACGCGCGCCAATGGGAATGCACATGTAGGCGGTGGCGGGCCGCGGTCCCGCGCATGCCACGCTGACCGTATGGACGACAGCCGTCTCCAGCGGCTCCCGCTCCACAACGTCCGCCTCCAAGGGGACGGCCGCAAGAACTTCCCTCTGTTCACGCCAGAACTCGTTAACATCTTGCGGTGCAGGAACATACGGTATCTCGTTCACGGCCGCCCCCGCGCCGCCCTCGAAGAGGACAGGCTTGCCGTCGCGGCGCAGCACGGGCTGTCCGTCCGCCGTCTGCAAGGCGGCGGACAGGAAGACGAAGCCGGGCTTCGCGATCGAGACCGTGACCTCGGCAGGCCTGTCCGCCGCGATGGGCGCCGTGCCCTCCTCTTCCATGCCGTCGTCGCCCTGGCGCCGCCACTGGATTTGGAGCGGCCCCGCAGGCAGCGGCTGTCCGCCGCCGTGGATGGAGAAGGTGAAGGGGATTGCCTCCCCCGGACGGTAGCGCAGGGGATTCCGTTCCGTTCGGCCGAGGAGCTGGATTTCCATGGAGTTGCGCGTCTATTTGCTCTCGTAGCCGTAGCCGGCGGTGCTGAACACGCCGCCACGGATATCGTAAAGATTTACAAAGAAACGAGTTGCCTTCTCAGGGACGGTCGCGGTGATGGTGTCCCCCAGAATGCCTGCGGGGGCTTCCTTCCAGCGGCGTTCGGGGCTGGAAAGACGCTCCGTGTCCTCCGTCCACGCGATGGTCGCCCGCTCGATGGGCGCATATGCCTTGAACTTGACAGTGACCACGCCGTCCGTGACCTTCTGCTCGCCCAGAAGCGGCACCTTCGCGTCGCCCTTGCAATAGGCGTCCAGGAAGAGGGGCACTTCGGGGACGCGGCCCTGGCCGTGGCTGTGGCCGAGGCCGAGGCGGCAGGAGCGTTGCGCCTGTTTCGGCAGGAGCGACGAGCGCACCCACTGCTCCCAATGGTAGGGCGGGTCCACGGGGCGGTTGGCGAAGAGGATGGGAATCTTGACGGAGGCCAGATACATGCAGGGGTCGCAGAGTTCCAGCCATGAACGGGGCGCCTCCTTGACCGTGCCGTTGAATTCGCCCAGATAGCCGCAGCCGTAGACGGGGACGGCGGCCACGAAGCGGTCGTCCACGGCGGCGGTGATGCAGGTCAGATAGCCGCCCCACGAGATGCCCGTGATGCCGATGTGCTTTGCGTCCACCTGCGGCAGGGAGCGCAGGTAGGTATGTGAGCGCACGATGGTGCCGACGGCGTGCGCCAGCCAGCTGTCGTGCGGGTTCGCCGTGTCCTTCTCGAAGTTGTGCAGGCCGGGGCGGTCGCCTTCCAGCGGCGTGCGGGCGCCCTCGCCCTCGAAGCGCATCAGGGGGCGGCACCCCACCGTGTCCATGGCGATGGCGGCATAGCCGCGCGCCGTCCACTCCTCCACCCACTTGGCGAAGGCGGTGCCGCCGCCCCCGTGGACAAGAACCACGCCGGGCACCTTCTTGCCTGCGGGAATGTCCTTCGGCATGCCCAGCCACGCAAAGAAGCGCGTGGGCTTGCCCTCGTATGTGATGCCCTCCAGATAGATGGGCTGCACGTTGTCCTCGTAGTCAAAGCCAAACTTCAGGTCCGTGGCAGGTGTCATCCTGGGCAGGGCGAAAAGCTCCTCCTTGTCCCACAGCTGCGGATGCTTGCCGGCCGCAGCCGCCGTCAAATGCACGTTGGGACAGCGCTCTTCCGGCACAGGCTCCGCTCCCGTCGCCGCCGCCATTGTTATTGCCGCCATTGTCACTGCCGCCATTGTCTTCAAGGTCATGCCTGCCTCCGTTCGGTTTCTCGTTCGTTGAAGTTTTCAGGAAAGAAGCGTGCATAAGATAATCCACGAATGGCGTGCATGGGTTATATTAGCGCGACTTTTTCCGACAACCCGTCACAACCACAGGAGCATTCCATGAACGAGAATCTCTGCCGTCCTTCTGAAAACAATGGCGCAGACGGCTGGTGGCTGAAGGCCCCCGCCGTCGAACTCTTCCTGACCGCGCAGGGCGGGCAGCACGCCCCCGGGCAGTTCCGCCTTGCCAACGGCGCCGCCGTCCAGCCCTACTTCCTGAGCCCGTGGCAGGAGCGCAAGCCCGACCTCTCCTCAATCCCGCTGTTGCAGTATCTGCGCGGCGACTTCTTCTGCCTGCCCTTCGGCGGCAACGCCGACGCCGTGGATGGACGGCAGTACCAGTGCCATGGCGAGACCAGCGCCGCCGGATGGACGTTCGCCGACGCGCGGCAGGAGGGCGGCGCCACCTCCTTCGAGTTCGTGCAGGAGGGGCGCATCCTGCCCACCCGCGTCCGCAAGCGGCTCGAGTTCCACGGCGAGCACAGCGCCCTCTACGTGACGCACACCGTCAGCGGCTTCACGGGCAGGATGCCCTACGGCCACCACACCATCCTGAAGATGCCTGAAGCGAACGAGCGGATGTACTTCTCCGCAGGCAAGTTCGACCTGGGCATGACGCCCACGAGCCTCTTCTCCGACCCCGCCAACTGGGAATACCAGTTCCTCGCCTCCGGCGCGACCTTCGATGCGGTCGAGGCGATCCCCACCCTCTTCAAGTCGCCCGCCACGTGGGACTACAGCCAATACCCCTCGCCCGTGGGCTACGCCGACCTCTTCGCCCTCCTCAAGAAGCCCGCCGCCACGCCCGCTTGGGCCGCCGCCGCCTACGCCGACGCGGGATACCTCTTCTACTCCCTCAAGAACGCCGCCGAACTGCCCTCGACCACCGTCTGGGTCTCCAACTCCGGCCGCTACGAGGAGCCTTGGAACGGCGTCGCGCGCTGCTTCGCCATCGAGGAGACATGCAGCTACTTCGCGGATGGATGGAAGCCCTCCATCGAGGAGAACGCCCTCACGCGCAAGGGATGGAAGACATGCGGCGACTTCCAGGCGGACACGCCGACCGCCATCCGCCACATCCAGGGCGTCGCCGCCATCCCGAAGGGCTTCACCAAGGTCGCCCAGGCCGAATTCCTGCCCGGCGAAGTCCGCTTCACCGACGCCAACGGCCTCACCGCCTCCGCGAAGGTCGACTGGGAGTTCCTGAAGTAGGACCGGCGCGCAATTACATAACTGCTTTATTTGCAGCGTGTTATAACAACAAGAAAGCCCCGGGCGTTCGTCCGGGGCTCGATATTGGAGCGGGTGAAGGGAATCGAACCCTCCTAGCCAGCTTGGGAAGCTGGAGCATTACCACTATGCTACACCCGCATGGATTCGGGAAAACGCCATAATATACACCTGCGACGGCACTTTGCAAGGCCGCCGCAGGCGCGTCTGGCGCGGAGGGGCGGCTATGCGCCCATGGACTTGTGGCCGCTGGCGAGGCGGTAGCCGTTCACCTCGGGGAACTTGTAGCCGGGATCCTGGATGTCGGAGAAGTCCGCCATGTGGATCAGCGTGTCCTCCTTGATGTCGTGGAGGGCCTTGGCGCCGATGAGCACCTTGGCAAACCACGGATGGAGGCCGTTGCGGTCGCCGGGGCGCTTGGCGATGATGTCGTCGCGGGTGATGATGGTGCCCGCCTTGATGTCGCGGTTGGCGACGAGCACCTTGTTGCGGGAGCGCTGGCGCGGCGTGCCGTCCTCGTCCACGACGCGCTGGTTGTGGCCGTTGCCCAGGGCGCG
>CACZQQ010000114.1 GCA_902783355.1 uncultured bacterium | reverse complement strand
GGTTGGAAAGCCGCCCGCAATCAACTTGACCCGCGCCGCTCGGCGCGGGAAATCCGCCGCCAGCCGCCCGGCAAAGTTGTTTCGCGCGGTCGGGTGCCGCCGGCGAAAACCCGGCGGGCGCCGCGTCAGCGGCGCGATTCCGAAGCCCGCAATCAACTTGACCCGCGCCGCTTCGGCGCGGGAAACTGGCCGCCGCCTTTCATCCATGTACACCAAGTCGCTTCTTTTCCTTTCCGCCCTGCTGCTGGCGCTCGCGCTGCTCTTCCTGCCGGCGGGCGCCTCCAGGCGCCTCCACCGCCTGGGCAACGCGGTGACCTCCCCCGCCGAAGAGATGGCGGCCATGGGGGCGCGCGTCGCCCGCGAGGCCCTCGGCGGCCTGCCGCCCAACTTCACCCTTGAGGAGCGCGACAGGCTCCTCAAGGAGACAGCCGAGGCGAAGGCCGCCCTCCAGTCCGTCGCCGCCGCCAGGGAGAAGCTGGAGGCGGAAAACCGCACCCTCCACGCCCTCTTCCGCCACATGCGCGCCAACCACGCCTATTCGCTGGTCGTGGCGGAGGTGCTGCGGCCGCCGGAATGGCGCGCGGCGACGGCGGAAGTGCGCATCGACCGCGGAGCCGCGAACGGCCTCCGGCCCGGCCAGGCCGCCCTGACGACGGATGGGCTCGCCGGCGTCGTCGTCGAAGTCTCCGCACGGCGTGCCGTCGTCCGCCTGACCGGAGACGCGCGTTTCACGCTGGCGGGCGAGATCCCCTCGCGGCAGGTCAGCGGCATTGTGGAAAGCGACGGTCAGGGCGGCCTCCGCATGACCTCGCCCATGGGAGCCGGCTACGCCAGCGTCCTCCATGGCGACCAGGTCTTCACCACCGACCTGGCGGGCGAGGAGATGCAGCCCGGCCTCCTCATCGGCACCGTCACCCACGTCTCGACGGCGGCGGACGGGACGCCCGTCTACGGAATCGCGCCGCCCTGCCCTGCGGACGCGGCGACGGGGCTCCCCTCGGGGCGCTTCCTCATGGTGGCCCTTCCCGCCCTCCAATAGCCATGCCACGCCCCCCCTCCGACAAGCAAGCCCGCTCTCTGGTGGAGTTCGAGGTGACCGTCCATCCGGAGGCCTTCAGGCGGCTCTTCTCCCTGCGTTCGGGCGGCCTGCTCACCCTCCTGCGCTACGCCCTGCTGGCCCTGATGGTCTATCTTTCGCTGGGCTTCCAGCTGGTGCTGCCGCGCTTCCTGCCCGAACTGCAGGCGAACCCGCTGGTGCTGACGCTGGCCTTCATCGCGTTGCGCAGCGAGGGCGCCCTCCTGCCGGCGGCGGCCGCGCTTCTTCTGGGGCTCCTGCTGGACGTCGGGCTGGAGATGCCGCCGGGCGGCAATGCGGCGCTGCTGGTGGCCGCCACGGCCGTCGTCCACCTCTGCGCCCACGCCGGCGGCCTGCGCAAGCTGCCCCAGGCCTGGCTGGCGGCCGCCATCGCGGGCCTGCTGTCCAACGGCCTCTACAGCCTCGGGGCCATGATCTTCCTGACCGGCGGGCTGCCTGCGGCCGCGCGCCTCGCCCTCATCCCCCGCTGCGTGCTTCTCGGCACGCTTCTGGCGGCCGTCGTCTACGCGCCGCTCCTCTTCGCCACGGCCGACTGGCTGCTGCCCGCACGCCCCGCCGTCCAGGCCCCCGGGCCGCAGAATTCCCATGCTTGAATCGCTTTACATACGCAATCTGGTCCTTGTGCCCAAACTGCAGCTGGACTTCACGCCCGGCTTCATCACCGTCACCGGCGAGACAGGCGCCGGCAAGTCGCTTGTCATCGGCGCCCTGGACCTCCTCTGCGGCCATCGCGCCTCCGCCTCCATCATCAGCCATGGCGCCGACCAGTGCGAGGTCGTCGGCGTCTTCCGGCTGGACGACTCCTTCGCCGCCCTCAGGAAGCGCCTTGACGACAAGCTGGAGGAACTGGGGCTGCCGCCCTGCGAGGAGGGGCGCCTCATGCTCCGCCGCCTCCTCTCCGCCAACGGCAGCCGCGCCTTCGTCAACGGCTCGCCGGTCACAGCCGGCGTCCTGCGCCTCTTCGGCGAGGCGCTCGTGGACATCCACGGCCCCAACGAAAACCAGTCCCTCCTCCAGCCTGCGCATCAGCTGCGGCTTCTGGATAGCTTTGGCGCATATCATCCTCTGTTGCAAGAAGTTACGACATCGTGGCATCGTCTGGAGGCCCTCCGG
>CACZQQ010000113.1 GCA_902783355.1 uncultured bacterium | reverse complement strand
TGCCGTTCTCGCGGCTGAAGTGCGCGTCCGCCGCCGCCCAGCGCGCTTCGGGCAGGGCGGGGCGCCAGACGGCCTGGCTGCAGGGGCGGTCGAGCACAAATCGGCCGAAGCGCTCCAGCTTGCGGCCCGCGCCTGCGTCAATCAACTCATAGCCTGATGGAATTGTCGCCATGCTTCAGTCGACTGAAGTGTCTTCGTCGTCTTCGTTCTGGACGACATCATCGGCGGCGGCGCCGCGGAAGCCCGTCTTGGCGAAGAGCGCCTGCAGGGAGGGCATCTCGGCAGCGACACCACTTTGAGGTGCAACGATAACCCATTCGTCGCCAAGTATTTGACGCGTCCAGACGGCGGCCTGGACCAAGGCATCGTGGTCCCAGTGGGCGACGGAGCCGGAGCGTTTGACATGCTGTCCGCACACGCACCAGCCGGGGGCGAAGCCGCCGTCAAGGCGGAGGACGCCCTTGGGGGCATAGGCGGCCAGCTGGCGGATGATGTGGCGGTAGAGGGTCTGGACGCGGCGGCTCTTCCAGCAGGGAAGCCCGTCAGGGCGGCAGTTCTCCTTCGCCAGCGGCAGCTGCGTCAAATCCAGCGCCAGCGCGGGTTCGTCCCCCAACGCCTCCAGGGCCGCGCGGTCCAGCGCGCCGTGCTTGTTCAGGGGCACGGGGACGGCGGCCGCCCATGCGGCGGCGTCCGCCGCCAGCGCAGGAGCCGACCAGGCCAGATAGCTCTCGAAGCGGTAGGGGCGCCCCTCCGGCTGGGAGGCGGGGGATTCGGGGACGGCCACAGGCGCCTCTTCCGCGTCGGCCTCCTCCTCGCCGTCGGCGCGTCGGCGTGCCGCCTCGTCGGCGCGCCTCTTCTCGGCGGCCAGCTGGGCGAGGCGTGTGCGCTCTGCGGCGGCGGCCTCTTCGGCGGCCGCGTCGCATTGCGCCAAGAAGCGGCGCAATGCCAGCCCGTCGGCTAGACGTGTTATTGTAAATTGTTGATTTGCAGATAGATATGCTCCATTAAGCGCCTTCTGCCATCGCCACAGGTCGTCGCCGAGGCCGATTTCCAGACGGAGGCCGTCGGCATTTTCAAGGACAAGCGCGGCGGGGAGGGCGTCAAATGTCAGGGAAGCCCCTTTCTCCTGCGGCAGCTCGCGCCATGCAGGCGCCTTCTGCAAGTCGTCGCCCTGCATGACGGCGAAGCAGCGCTTCCAGTCGCCGTCCAGGCGGGCGCTGCCGAGCTCGAAGCTCTCGCGCAGGCGCGTCTTCTGCGGCCAGAGGAGGTCGTTTGTCTGCCGCTGGCAGTTGCCGGCGGTGCGCGTCGTCAATTGGAGGCGGGCGCCATTGGGGAAGACGGCGACGGCTTCGTAGAGGGCGCAGCCGCCCTTGCGGTAGTGGTGCGTCTGCTCGGCGCGGGCATGGGCCTCCGTCACGCCGTCGATGGCGTTGTGCAGGGCGCCGCAGAGGGGCATGCCGTACAGGGCGAGCCCCTGCGGCAGGGCGGCAAGCTCGTCGTCGTAGGTCAGTTGCCAATGAGCGAGGGGATGGATGATTTGCATGGAAAAACGTCCTTGTGGCGGAAGACGCCGTTTGGTTTACTCGGCGTCTTCGGTCATGTCGAAGATGAGGGGCATGGGTTTGACGGGGGAGGGCGCCGCCATGGATTTGACGAAGGCCTCGTTGAAGTCGAAGACGTCGATGAAGTCCTCGCGGGAATCCTCCGCGCTGACGGAGAGCACGCCGGCGTTGACGAGGCCATAGACGATTTCGCCGAAGTCAATGGTCTGGCTGACATGCCATGACGCGAGCACGTCGATGGCCATCCGGCCATATTCGCGCAAAAGGAGCGTGCGCAGGCCCATGCACAGCTCCTTGCCGGAGATGTGCCGTCGGACACGGCGCCCCTTGCTGTTTTCAGACAGCTCCGCCGCGATGGCGGGCACGGCGGCGGCCACAAACTCAAAGGCGGCGGGCGCGTAGCGCGGATTGCTGGCAATCGCCTGGGAGATGCGTTCGTCCCGCGTGGGTTCGCCCTTTCCGTCGGGCGCCTTGTCTGGCGTGGCGTCGTTGGCCATGGGCGTGCCTACTCTTCCGGGGCGTTGAGTTTGGCGGCGATCTGGGCGGCCATGGCGGCCATCTCGCCCTCGCCGTAGCTCTTCTTGGCGACGCGGAGCAGGCCGGCGTCGTCCACGAAGCGGGGGATTATGTGCAGATGCGCGTGGGGGACTTCCTGTCCTGCGACGCTGCCGTTGTTCAGGAGCAGGTTGAAGCCGCCGGCCTTGGTGACGCGCAGGATGGCGGGCGCGATCCGCGCGGCGGCCTGCATCATGGCCGCCAGATAGTCGTCCCCCAGCGTCGTGATGCTGTGGCTGTGCTGCTTGGGAATGACAAGCGTGTGGCCGCAATTGAAGGGGGCCAGGTCAAGAAACGCCAGCACCAGGTCGTTCTCGTAGACCTTGCAGCAGGGGATTTCGCCGCGGACAATCTTGCAGAAGATGCAGTTCTCTTCCAATGACATGGTGGGTTCTCCTAGAGGGTTTCACGGGTTCGGGTGACGATGATGGCGGCATAGTCGCCGTTGGGCAGGCCGGCCGGCTTGCGGACTTCGACGGTGGCCTCGGCGGCGCGCGCGTCGAAGTCCAGGCAGAGGCGCGCCAGATTCGCGGCCAAAGTCTCGATGAGGCGGCATCGGGAGGCCTCGCAGGCCGCGACGACCGCCTTGGAGAGGCGCGCGTAGTTGACGGTCAGCGCGAGGTCGTCGCTTGCGGCGGCCTCGCGCGTGTCCAGTTTCAGGGTGATCGTGACAAGAAGGGCCTGGGGCAGGGCGCGCTCCTCCTCCTTGCAGCCGATGTGGGCCGTGCAGCGCAGGCCGGAGATGACCATCGTGTCCATCATGCGTTGTCCTCCTTGGCTGCGCCTGAAGGACGCTCCGCCGGCTTGGCCGGCATATGCATCACGCGGCGCTTGAGGATGATGTAGAGAATGCAGAAGCAGACGACGCCCAGGATGATCCAGCCGTAGTTGCGGGAGAGCAGCTCCTTGGCGCGGGCGAGCACCTGTTCATACGTCATGTCGGTGGTGGCGTGGCCAAGGTAGTAGCCGATGGCGGTCAGGATGACCGTCCACATGCCGGCGCCGAGGGCCGTGAAGACGGTGAAGCGGCCGAGGGGCATCTTGGCGAGGCCGGCGGGCAAGGAGATCAGCTGGCGGATGACGGGCAGGAGACGGCAGGCGAAGGTGGTCAGGTCGCCGTAGCGCCGGAAGAGGTCTTCGCAGCGGTCCAGGCGCGCGGGGTCCAGGAAGAAGTATTTGCCGTGGCGGCGAAGGAATGTATCACCTAACTTGCTTGCCAGAAAATAGTTGACATATGCGCCAGCCAGGGAGCCCAGGACGCCGACAAGGACGGCGGCGGCGAAGTCCAGGCGTGGCGAGCCGAAGGAGAGTTCGCCGCGCGCGGCCAGGAAGCCGGCCGGCACCATCACCACCTCGCTGGGGAAGGGGATGAAGGAGCTCTCGATGGCCATGAAGAGGAAGATGAGGGCATAGCCCCATGTCGGCGCCTGCGCGGCCAGCGTGTCGAGATGGGAGGCAAAGTCGATGTTCATGGTATTTGTTTCAACTGCGCGTTTTCGTATTGCTTCTTGCGCTCGAGAATCATCTGGACGTATTGGCGCGTGCCGGGGTAGGTGATGTCGGCGGGGACGACGACGGTCTGCGGGTCCTTGGGGGCCCAGCTGCCGCTGACCTTGCCGTAGCCGGCGTTGTATTCCGCCAGGGTGAGCAGGTCCTGGGAGGCGTAGCCCTTCCAATGGCGGGCGGCCTGCCCCAGATACCAGGTGCCGATTTCCACGTTGACCTCCGGAATGAAGAGGTCGAAGCGGCTCGGCTTGTCCGATTTCGTCCGGCGCGCCCAGTCCTGGACGGCCCCGTCCGTAATCTGCATCAGCCCGATCTCGCCCTTCGAGCCGACGGAGAACTGGTCGAAGCGGCTCTCCTTCCAGATGAGGGCGCGAACCAGTAAGGGCGAGACGCCGTGCCTGCGGGCCGTCTGCTCGATGAGCGGCAGCAGGACATTCTCGTCATGCTTCTCCAGCCAGTAGGGGACGCCCGTGTGCCACCAGCGCATCGCAAGGGCCGCCAGGCACAGCACGACGACGGCGCCCAGCAGAATCAGCGCCTTGCGGAGCGGAAATGGTTTCGGGGAGGACTTCACAGGCAAGGGGAGGGCAGGTCAGGCGACGCCGGTGGAACCGAAGCCGCCTTCGCCGCGGTCGCTGCCCCCAAGCGTCTCCTTGGGGCACAGCTCGCAGCTGGGCAGCTTCTCGAAGAGGAGTTGCGCAATGCGGTCGCCGCGCGCGATGGCAAAGGGCGCATGGCCATGGTTGATGAGGATGACCTGTACCTCGCCGCGGTAGCCTGCGTCGATGGTGCCGGGCGAGTTCAGGACCGTGATGCCGTGCTTGAGCGCCAAGCCGCTGCGGGGACGAACCTGCGCCGCGTAGTCCAACGGCATCTCCAGCCGCACGCCCGTGGGGACGGCGCGGAACTCGCCGGGTTCAAGCGTCATCGCGGCCGCCGCCCGCAAATCGTAGGCCGCGTCGGAGGCGTGCTGCTTCGCCGGCGTCAAGTCACGGTCGGATTCCGCAATCTGAAAGTAGATCCTGTCCATTTCTGTCAATTCCTGCCATGGATTTCAGGCGTCCCTGAGGCGCCTGTAGAGGTCGTAGAAGCGGTCCTCGTAGCTGTCCATGAGGCCGTAGTCCTTGAGCTTGCCGCCGAGGCGCCGCGCGTCTTCCAGGGTCTGGCAGGCGGCCATGTCCGCCTCGATCTCCTTGCGGACGGCGACGGGCACGCCGTCGTCGAGCCGGAAGAGGCCGCGCGCGTCGATGTCGCGCGCATTGTAGGGCAGCGACTTCTCCACGAGGCGCGTGATGAAGAACATGAGGGAGACCTCCCACGTGTCGTCGTTGCCGACGACCACGCCGCGGACGGTCTCCAGGTCGTCCTGCGCGTCGCGGGCCGCCTGTTCGGCGACGTCGCCGATGTTGCCGCTGACGCTCTGGCAGTTGAAGTCCTGCTTCATGAAGCGGAGGCCGTACTGGAGGAAGCGGGCCTGGTCGTTCTTGGACATGACCTCGTCAAAGTAGCGCTGCGCGTCCGGCCCCCAGTTCCCGACAGCCTTCTCGCGGTAGTACTGGGGGGTGATGATGCGTGGGCGCTCCGCCGTCACCTGGCCGCTGCGCAGATTGAGGCGTGTGGGGTTGTCCATGTCCTCCGAGATGAGGGTGTAGAGCACCCTCGTCTCGCCAAAGGTCTCGATGATCTTCGGCGGCATGTAGACGATCCGCGTCGCCTTGGCGGCATACCAGATGTCTATGAAGTTTTTGGGCTTGTCGCTCATGTACTATTATTTAGGAAAAGGACTTGTAGTCGTTCCAGATGGTCTTCATGCGCAGGTCGAGGGCGGCCTGGCTGTCGAAATCGCCGCAGACGTCGGTGAGGCAGGAGGCGCTGGCGGCGCACAGGGCGTCGGCGAAGGCCTCGGCCGCGTTGAATCCGCTGAGCAGCCGCGAGATGAAGACGGCGGAGCATGTGTCGCCGGCCCCCAGCGGATTGACGACCTTCTCCAGGCGGGGCAGGGTGAACTGGACAATGCGGCGGCCAAAGGGCTCCAGGAGCCAGGCGGCGCCGGGGCCGTCCGTGATGCCTGCGGTCAGGCGCGGGAAGCGCTCGTGCAGCTGCTCCAGAGCCGCGGGGACGGTGGCCTCGCCCGTGCATTTGCGCACTTCGTCGGCGTTGATCTTGAGGACGGCGCCCTGGCCGTCGCCGCGGAGACGGCGGCAGAAATCCACGTTGTCGGCCAGCAGGGGGAGCCCCGCCTGGCCCGCGTAGAGCACGACCGTCTCCAGAAAGCCCTCTTCGGTCCCCTTCGGGATGGAGCCGCAAAGCGCCAGCGCGGCCGCAGAGGGGATTTCGCCGACGAGCAGGTTGCGGAACTGGGCGGCGGCCTCCGGGCTTATGGCGTGGCCCGGCTCCACGAGTTCGGTCATCGTTCCGTTCGCCTGGACGCAGTTGATGCAGTCGCGCGTCTCCTCGGGGACGTCGACGGCGGCGCAGGGAAGCCCTTCCGCCTGGCAGGCAGCCAGATAGCGCCGCCCCGTGTCGCCGCCCAGGAAGGTCAGCTGCTTGCCCTTCAGGCCGCCCAGGCTCTTGAGGGCGCGGCAGAAGTTGCCCGCCTTGCCGGCGGGATAGCCGCCGCAGGAGGTGGCGCGGTTGACCTCGCCCGGCCGAAGCGTGTCAAAGTGGAGGACGCGCTCCCATGCGGGGTTCGCGCCGATCGCGATGATGTACTTGCCTGTGGGCATGGAATGCTATCTCCGGAATTTGTCGCAGGCCTTGCGGCCCAGACGCATGATTTCCTCTTCGTTGTCGACATGGCGGTGCGTCATGAGGAGCCGCCCGTCGCAGAGCAGCGAGTCCACGCAGGAGGATTCGCCCGCGTAGACAAGATTCGAGCACCAGTTGTAGTCGCCGATGAGGTAGGGCTGTTCGAGGTCGATGAACATGGCGTCGGCGGGGGCGCCCTCGACGACGCCGCAGGGTTCGTCGAAGAGCAGCTCCGCGCCTGCGGTCGTCGCCGCGTGGAAGATCTCCTCCGCCTTGCCGGCCGTGGGCTTGCCGGACTGGATCTTGGCGGTCAGCGCCGCGATCTTCATCTCAGAGAACATGGAGTGCGCGTTGTTGGAGGCGCATCCGTCCGTGCCGATGGTCACGCGGACGCCCGCCGCAAGCAGCTTCGCGATGGGCGGCATGCCCGAACAGAGCTTCAGGTTGCTCGTGGCGTTGATGGCGACTGCCGCACGGCTGGAGGCCAGCAGCTCGATGTCGCGCTCCGTCAGCCAGACGCAGTGCGCCAGCCGCGCGCGCTCGTTGAGCAGGCCGACTTCGGCCAGATATTCGACGGGCGTGAGGCCGCCGTGCGCCGCCTGGCAGTCGTCGAACTCCTTCTTCGTCTCCGCCAGATGGATGTGGACGGGGACGTTCTTCTCGGCGGAGAGGCGCGCGAAGTCGCGCAGGTTCTTCTCCGGCACCGTGTAGATGGCGTGCGGACCGTATTCCAGGGTGACGCGCGGGTCGAATTCGCCGGCGAAGAAGCGCTGGAAGAGGGCGTCGTTGGCGGCGGCCAGCTTGGGATTGCCATCCCCCGCGAGGTCCAGCCAGGTGGTGCCGACCGCGGCGCGAAGCCCCATCTCCTCGGCGGCGCGGATGGTCCCCTCGCCCATGAAGTAGGTGTCTCTGAAGAAGACGGTTCCGGACTTGATCATCTCCAGGAGGGCGAGGCGCGTGCCGTGGTAGATGTCCTCGGGGACGAGCTTCGCCTCGGCCGGCCAGATGTGGTCGTTGAGCCATGTGTGCAGCTCGAGGTCGTCGGCGTAGCCGCGCAGGAGCACCATGGGGACGTGCGTGTGGCAGTTGTAGAAGGGCGGCAGGGCAAGCAGTCCCGTGGCGTCGAAGGTCTCCTCTCCAGGCGCGGCCTTTGCCGCGCCGGCGGGGACGATGGCGGCGAAGCGCTTCCCCTGCACGGAGATGTCCACGCAGGAGCCGTCTGCTAGAATGGTATTGCGGATGAGCATGTTGTGTCAGAAAAGCGTGCCTTGCACAGGGGGTGCGGACGATGGGGGCACAGGAGTCGGCTGAGCCGCCGGCATGTGCTTCTGGATGGCTGCCTGTATTGATGTAAATCCTTGCGCCGCAGAGAGTTGGTCAATTCTCTGCCAGTCGGGTTCGCGGCGCCTGATATCGTCCAGGCCCCGCCAGCCTTCCGGCAGGACGGGGTCCAGCTGGACGAGGGAGCGGTTGCGGCGCAGCTGCTCCGCGGAATCCGCCAGCGCCTGGCGCGTCTTTGCGGAGGCGACTTGCTCCAGATGGGCCAGAAGATTGTCGATGTCGCCAAACTGCTCCAGCAGCTTGACGGCGGTCTTCGGGCCGACGCCTGCGACGCCAGGGATGTTGTCGACCGTGTCGCCGATGAGCGCCAGGTAGTCGCCCAGCTGCCGTGGCGGCACGCCGAACTTCCGCGTGGCCTCCGCCTCGCCGACGGGAACCCACGGCGTCTTGGGCGTGGCGCCCTTGGCCAGCATGGCAACTGAATCTCCTTGAACAAGTTGATGCAGGTCCTTGTCGGAGGAGAGGATGAGGGCGTCCGCGCCGCCGCGCTGGCCGGCGAGGCCGCAGATGAGGTCGTCCGCCTCGAAGCCCTCGCGCTGGACGATGGGCCAGCCGAAGGCCTCCGCCCATTGGCGGATGGCGGCCGTCTGGGCGCGCAGTTCCGGCGGCATGGGCGGCCGCTGCGCCTTGTAGTCGGGCAGGAGTGCCGTCCGGCGGGCGCATTTGCCCAGGTCGAAGACAAGCGCGCCCCATTCGGAGGGGACGGTCTCGTCCAGCTGCAGGAAGAGGCGCGCCATGCCGTAGAGGGCGTTGACCGGCTCGCCCGCCGGATTGTTCAGCATCCGGATGGCGTAGAAAACGCGGTAGATCTGCGAGTAGGCGTCGATGAGGCAGAGGCGGCCCATGGGTCCTCCTATGCCTTGGCCGCCTTGACCATCGCCTCGGCGTCCGCCCGGAGGGCCTCCAGCGACTTGCCCGCCTTGTAGAGGGCGCTTCCGATGCCGACGCCGCAGCAGACCTTCAGGAAGGCGCCCAGGTTCTCCGCGTTGACGCCGCCCACCGCCATGATGGGGGCCTTGACAACCGCCTTGAGGTCCTTGACGTAGCCGGGCCCGAGGATGGCGGGGAAGAGCTTGAGGTAGTCGGCGCCGGCCGCCATGGCCTCGAAGGCCTCGGAGGCGGTGAAGAAGCCAGGGATGGAGAGGAGGCCGAGGCGCTTGGTCGCGCGGATGACCTCCGTGTTCGTGTTGGGGGAGATGATGAAGCGGCCGTTGGCGGAGGCCACGGACTGGACGCCTTCCGGCGTGGTGACCGTGCCGGCGCCCGCCATCATGCCGTTCTTCTCGCAGTAGTCGGAGGCCAGCGCGATGCTGCGGAAGGCGTCCGGCGAGTTCAGCGGAATCTCCAGCAGGCGGACGCCCGCCTCGCCCAACGTCTCGCAGGCGGGGAGGATTTCGGCTGGCGTGATGCCGCGCAGGATTGCCACAAGCGGGCACTGGGACAGGAGGGATTCGAATTTCTCTTTCATGGATGGCCTCCGAAACAGGTAGGGTAAAGCGGCTTGTCTGAATGTAAAGAAACAAAATATACTGTTGCAACCATGATTTGCGGGAAAAGACACGCGCAATGGGCTTCGCACGCCCGAAAAAAACTTTTTTGCCGTCCGGCGCAAAAAAAAAGCGATGACGGCTTGATTTTCGCCAAAAGACGCTTATAATTAGCATGAGTCC
>CACZQQ010000112.1 GCA_902783355.1 uncultured bacterium | reverse complement strand
TGCGGGAATGGCGCAGATGGCGCGCCACCAGGCGGCGAGGTTCGCCATGGCGGCGGCGCGGCGCGTGCGCCCGCGGCACCACTTCTGGCTGAAGCCGTCGGAGAGCAGGTAGTCCATGACGGGAAGATTCGCCTGAGCCGCGGCCTCGCAGAGGCTCTGGACGGTCTTGTCGCCGATGCCGTCGCCGCAGGGGAAGGCGCCGATGAGGCGCTTGAAGGCGATGCCGTCGGCGGGGTTCGCGCGCAGCCGCATGGGCGCGAGGATGTCCTTGACCTCCTTGCGGTCGTAGAAGCGCAAGCCGCCGAAGATCTGGTAGGGGATGCCGACGCGCACGAAGAACTCCTCGATGGGGCGGGACTGGGCGTTGGTGCGGTAGAGCACCGCGAAGTCGCGCCAGCGCGCGCGCCCGGCCGCCTTGCTCCCATGGAGCTTGAGGAGGCGCCGCGCCACCATCTCCGCCTCGCTTGTCTCGTCGTAGGCGCAGGTCAGCCAGACGGGGTTTCCGCCGGACGCCTCCGTGTAGAGGTTCTTGGGGATGCGGTCCGGATTGTGGGCGATGACCGCGTTGGCCGTGTCCAGGATGATCTGGCTGGAGCGGTAGTTGCGCTCCAGCTTGACGACCTTGGCCTCGGGGAAGTCGCGCGTGAAGGACATGATGTTGCTGTAGTCGGCGCCGCGCCACGAATAGATGCTCTGGTCGGGGTCGCCGGTGACGTGCACGTTGTGGCTCTCGTTGGTCAGCCGCATGATGAGCTCGTACTGCAGGTGGTTGGTGTCCTGGTACTCGTCCACCAGCAGGTAGCGGATCCGGCTGTGGTAGATGTCGCGCAGTTCGGGGCGCTCGTCAAGCAGGCGGTACATGTAGAGGAGGAGGTCGTCGAAATCCAGCGCGTTGTTCAGTAGCATCCGCCTGTTGTATTCGCGGACGGCCTCTTCGGCCCAGTGGACGGCCTCCTTGTCGCAGGCGGCCTCCTCGGGCATGGCGTCGGGCAGGGCGCAGCGGCTGTTCTTCAGGCGGGAGACGAGGGCGCCGAGGTCGCGCGGCTTGAGGAAGGCCGCCGCCTCGCCGGGCAGGGCGGCGAGGCATTGCTTGAGGAGCGTCTCCTTGTCCGCTTCGTCGTAGATGGTGAAGTCCTGCGTGAAGCCGAGTCCCAGCCTGGCGATGTCGCGCCGCAGGAAGCGCGCGCAGCAGCTGTGGAAGGTGCCGATGTTCTTCGGGGCCTGTCCCGTGAGCGCCTCCACGCGTTCGCGCATCTCCCGCGCCGCCTTGTTGGTGAAGGTCATGGCCAGGATCTGCTGCGGCCAGACGCCGTTCTGCAGCAGCCATGCGATGCGCCGCGTCACGACGCGCGTCTTGCCGCTGCCGGCGCCCGCCACCACGAGCATGGGGCCGTCCTTGTGCGTGACGGCCTCACGCTGCTGTTCAGTCAGGTTGGAGAGGACATCTTCCGGCACAGGAGGAGGTTAGTGGATTGGGCGCATGGCGGGGAAGAGGATGACGTCGCGGATGGATTCGGCGCCGGTCAGGAGCATGACGAGGCGGTCGATGCCCAGGCCGAGGCCGCCGGTGGGCGGCATGCCATACTCCAGCGCGGTGAGGAAGTCCTCGTCGATGCGGTCCACTTCGCCCTCCGTGTCGGCGCGGCCGATGAGCTGCGCGTTGAAGCGGGAGCGCTGGTCGACGGGATCGTTCAGCTCGCTGTAGCCGGGGCACATCTCGCGGCCGTCGATCTCCAGCTCGTAGACGTCGACGAGGGCCAGATTGTCGGCGCAGCGCTTCGCCAGCGGGACGAGATAGGCGGGCAGGCGCGTGACGAAGGTCGGCTGGATGAGCGTCGGCTCGATCACCTTGTCGTAGATTTCGTGGGTGATGTGCAGGTCGTCCATGTCAGGCTCGATTTCGACGTCGAGCTCCTTGGCGCGGGCGCGCTTCGCCTCGATGGGAAGGCCTTCCCAGTCGGCCCCCAGATGCTCTGCGACGAGTTCACCATAACTTACTTGCCTCCAAGGGCTTGCGAGATTGATCATGTAGGTCGGCTTGCCTTCCGCGTCCCGCTCCTTGCCGGGAACCGTCAGCGTGCCGATGGTCTTCTGCGCGACAGTGGTGATGAGGGATTCCATGATCTCCATCATGCCGCGGCAGTCGGAATAGGCCTGATAGAGCTCCAGGACGGTGAACTCCGGGTTGTGCTTGCGGTCCATCCCCTCGTTGCGGAAGTCGCGGCCGATTTCAAAGACGCGCTCGAAGCCGCCGACGATGAGGCGCTTGAGATAGAGTTCAGGCGCGATGCGCATGTACATCGGGATGCCCAGCGCGTTGAAATAGGTCTTGAAGGGGCGCGCGGCCGCGCCGCCTGCCAGCGTCTGCAGGATGGGGGTTTCGACCTCCATGAAGCCGCGCTGCGTCAGGAATTCACGGCAGGCCGCCACGATCTCCGAGCGCAGGCGCAGGACGCGGCGGCTCTCTTCGTTGCAGATGAGGTCCACGTAGCGCTGGCGGTAGCACTGCTCCTGGTCCGTCAGCCCGTGGAACTTCTCCGGCAGCGGCAGCATCGCCTTGGAGAGCAGCTCGAAGGACTTGGCGTGGATGGAGAGCTCGCCCGTTCGGGTGACGAAGGGCTCACCAGTGATGGAGATGATGTCGCCCAGGTCCAGCTGCTTGAAGAAGGCGTAGGCCTCGTCGCCGACCTCCGGCCGCTGCATGTAGAACTGCATCTGGCCGGCGCCGTCCTGCAGATGGGCGAAGAGCGCCTTGCCCATGACGCGACGCGTCATCAGGCGCCCCGCCACCGTGTAGGTCGGCTCCACGGCCCCCTCGGCCGCCGTGGCGCCCTCCGGATGGCGCTTCGCGTATTCCTCGCGGATGACGGCGGTGCTGGTCAGCCCGTCCACGCGGTGCCCGTAGAGGTTGATTCCCTGCGCGCGCATCTGCTCGATCTTCTGGCGCCTCTGTTCGATGACGCCGGCGGTCTGCTCCGGCGACACGGGCGCCGGGTTCGGTGTGTTCTCGGTGTTCATGGCGTATGTCCTATGTGGATGGTGTCTGTTGGCTTTCAGGGGCTTCGCGCCGCAGCATCCGGTTGAGGGCGGATGTCAGCGCCTCGGCCGCGCTCTGCACGATGTTCGTGCCGAAGCTGACGCCGTAGAAGAGGCGCCCGTCCGCGGCGGAGATGGAGACGATGGAGATGGAGTCCGCGTTGACGCTCTTGCCCAGGGCGTGCTCCTCGTAGCTCTCCAGGCGGAAGGCCGGCAGCGGCAGCTGGCGGATGGCGGCGCCGAAGGCGGAGACGGGGCCTTCGCCCTGTCCGGTCAGCGTGTGGTTCCTGCCTTGGTAGCTGACATGCACTTCCGCGTGGATGGTGCGCGGCCGCTGCGGGTCGGGCCGCGGCCAGTACCTCTGTAGCTTGATGGGACCGCCCAGGCGGCAGTATTCGTTGCGGAAGAGGGACCACAGCTGCAGGGGCTGCATTTCGGCGCCGCTGGCGTCCGCCGCCCGCTGCACAATCTCCCTGAAGTCCGCCAGCATCGGCTCGGGAATGGTGACGCCGGCCGTCTCGTGGAGGACGAAGGCCAGGCCGCCGCGCCCCGACTGGCTGTTGATGCGGATGCACTTCTGGTAGCTGCGCCCCAGCGTCTCAGGCGAGATGTTCGTGTAGGGCAGCTTCCATTGGCCGAACTCCCGCTGGATTTCGGCCTGGTGCTCAAGCCCCTTGCTGATGGCGTCCTGATGGGTGCCGGAGAAGGCGGTGAAGGCGAGCGCCCCCGCGTAGGGATGGCGTGGCGAGACAGGCATGCGGGTCAGGGCGGCCACTTCGTCGCGCAGGGATTCCAGATGCGAGAAGTCGAGCCCCGGCCGGATTCCCATCGCCTGCAGGTTGATGGCCAGGACGGTCAGGTCGAGGTTGCCGGCGCGTTCGCCGTTGCCGAAAAGCGTCCCCTCCACGCGCTGCGCGCCCGCCTGGAGCGCCAGCTCGGCGGCGGCGATGCCCGTCCCCATGTCGTTGTGCGTGTGGATGGAGACGATGCTCTGGGCGCCATGCGGATTGCGCGCGATGAACTCGGCCACCTGGTCGGCGTAGCGGGTGGGCAGCGCGCGCTCCACCGTGCAGGGCAGGTTGAAGATGACCTTCTCGTCTGCGGCGGGCTGCCATGCCTCGAAGACCGTCTCCGCCACTTCCAGCACGAAGTCCATCTCCGAATCGGAGAACTCCTCGGGGGAGAACTCCAGGCGGAAGCGGCTCTCGGGCTGCGCCAGCGACACTTCGCGCAGGCGTAGCACGGACATGCGCACGCGCGCGAGAAGCTGGCCCGGCGTCATGCCCAGGACATGGCGCCGGTGGAGGGGGCTCGTCGCAATGAAAAGATGCAGGATGGCCTGGCGGCAGCCGCGCAGGCTGTCCAGCGTGTGAAGCACAAGGTCCTCCCGCGCGGGCATGAGGACCGACATCCATGCGTCCTCCGGCAGGAGGTGCTCTGTGATGACGTCCCGCGTGAACTGCCAGTCGTCCTGGCTGGCGGTGGGGAAGCCGATCTCGATTTCGCGGAAGCCCGTCTCCAGGAGCAGCTCCAGGTAGCGCCGCTTCTGGCGCGGGGCCAGCGGGACGGGAAGGGCCTGGTTGCCGTCACGCAGGTCGACCGAACACCAGACAGGCGCCTGCACGAGGGGCTTCTCGATCCAGGCGTGGCGGGCGGATTTGCTGGAGGCCGCAGACAAGAGGAAGCCTCCTCACGCCTTCTTCTGGAAGGAGTTCTCCTCTCCCTTGAGGAGGCGCTGGATGTTCTCGCGGTGGCGCAGGACGATGAGCGCGCCCAGCAGGAACATGAGGACGATGGCCTGCCAGGGGATGTAGGAGAGGCCGGTGAGGCGCAGGATGAGCGCGGAGAGCGGCGTCACCACGGCCAGGGTCAGGCTGGCGATGGCGACGACGAGCGTCTTCTTGTAGACGATGAACCATGCCAGCGCGCCGATGACGACGGCCCAGAAGGCCATCGCCAGGCAGGCGCCTATGCTGGTGGCGACGCCCTTGCCGCCCTTGAATTTCAGCCACACGGGGAAGACGTGCCCCAAGACGGCCGCGGCCGCGGCCAGCAGCGCGCACCAGCCAGGCGTCAGGGCCAGGTGGGAGGCGGCGCGCGCCGAGCCGAAGAAGACCACGGGGAACCAGCCCTTCAGGAAATCCAGCACGAAGCAGATGCGGCCGGGGACGGCCCCCAGCACGCGCGTCACGTTGGTGGCGCCGATGTTGTGGCTGCCGAATTTGCGGATGTCGATGCCGTTCGCCCGTCCGATGAGGTAGCCCCATGGGATGCTTCCGATGAAGTAGGAGACGAGGAGGACGGCTGCCAGGCTGAGGGGGATGTTCTGTGACATGTCGGGGATGTGTGGTTTTTGGGGTGTTATTTCCCGTCGGGGGTGGCCGCGAAGCGCAGATGGGAGCATTCCGGGCAGCGGAAGGCCTCCAGCCCGAAGACCAGGGTGGATTCAGGGGAAAAACGGATGGTCAGGAACTCGTCGTCGGCAAGTTCGCACAGGTCGGGGTTGTTGTCCGCCATGACGGTCGCAGGGCCGCGCAGGACTTCGACTTCGACCTCGGAGCCTTCCTCCAGGATGGTGAAGGATTCGCCGCTCATGGGGTTGTTGTAGGCCAGCCCCAGGCCGCACTGGAAGTGGCCGCGCGTGATGCTCTGGAAGTAGCCCGTCGAGCCGAAGGGGGTGCACAGGATGAGGCCGTCCGAAATCATGACGGGGCAGAGCATGCGCCCGTCCTGCCTGATGCGTGTGCGGATGGCCCCCAGCTGCACCTTGCGCGCGACGACGATGTCGTTCAGGCCGAAGAGGGTCTTGCCGCTGGCCAGGCGCGCCTGGAGGCGGTGCAGGGGGTGGCCGGGCAGGCGTCCCGAGAAGAAATGCTCCAGGACCTCGTCTTCGCCATGCAGGGGGCATTTGGGGTTGTTGGCGCGGTCGCGGATGGCGAATTTCGGGATGCAGGGATATTCGCGTTCGGCCTGGAGGAGCGTCCCGTCGCCGCCGTGGCAGATGACGAGATCGGGGCGCTCGCCGGAATCCTCCGGCAGGCGGCGTGCGTCCGTGAATCGTTCCAGGAGGGGGGCCAGGTCATCCAGGTTGCGGCCGGTCAGCCGGTAGGTCATGCCTGGGTGGCATATGTCTGAGGAGGTCGTGTCCATACGGAGGGGCGAGCGCAGGTCAGCGTGCGTACTTGAGGGTGAATTGGATGGGGAGGCTCGCATTGCGCTCTGTGCTGAGCCCCACCTGGGAGAAGGGGGGAAGCCCCCGCTTGTTCAGTTCGCGGATCAGGGCCTGGGCGGCGGCGGTCATCTGCGCATTGTCGGAGGGGGTGCTTATGACGCAGGACTGCACGGTGCCGTTGGGGGCCACGAAGAAGTTGATGACAACAGGCGACACGTCGCTGCCGAGTCCGTCCGGACCCAATGTCTGCCACAGGCTGGTCAGAAGGGGGGTCACGCAGCGCGCCATGTAGCTGTTGTAGTTGTTCATCTGCGCGGCGGAGACGCCCGCGACGCTGCTGGCCGTGGGAATCACGACCCCCTTGCTGTTGTTGGCGTAGTTGCTCAGCGTGCGCTCAAGCTCCCTTGTGCGCGACGTGTCGGGCCTGGGCGGCTTGGGCGGCGTCACCGTGCGCGAGGTCTTCTTCCGGGCGGCCTCCATGCGCTCCTGCAGGGTGGGCGTCTTCGGCTTGGGCGGATCCGGCCTCTTGACTTCCGGCGGCTTGGGCGGATCCGGCTTGACTTCAACAGGTTCCGGAGGGTCCTCCTTGACCGGTTCCGGCTCCGGCGGCTCCTCTTCCGGCGGCGGTTCCGGCTTCTGCTCTTCCGGCTGCGGCGGTTCGACGTTCGGCGGCTGCGGGGGGGCAACGGGGCCGGCCGCCGTGTCTATCAGCTCCAGTTCCAGAGGAAGGAGCTCCGGCGGCTTCTGCGGCTTGACCCATGCGGAGACGCCCAATATCAGGAGCACGAGGAGCACGTGCGCGATGACACTGCAGATGAGGGACCAGGTTCTCATGGGTGAGGGGGCGGAATCAGGCGGAATTCAGGCGTGCAAAAGGTAATTCAGAATAATTTACCATGAATTGCAATATTTGCCAGAAATATAGGCATGAGACATTCCGCCAAACTGGCTG
This sequence comes from uncultured bacterium, assembly GCA_902783355.1. The sequence goes on along the minus strand of CACZQQ010000112.1, from coordinate 7,208 downwards.
ATGCCCAAAAACAACCTTCCGCGCCGTGGCGCGGGCAGGCTGCCGGATTGCGGCGCACCTGCCACGGCCTCCTCCTCCCTTCCTTATTTCAGCCTCTGCATGAAGTACGCCTCCAATGCGGCGGTGCCGCCCTTGAGGTAGGCCGCCGAGAGGTCGAGGAACTCGGCGCGCGCGTCTGCCGCGAGCGCCTCTTGCAGGAGGGCATTGAGCGCCTCTGTGCCGTCGGGTCTCTCCAACGGCCCCAGAACATATATGTATGCCATCGGGACGATGGCGTGGAGGGCGGCCACGTTCCGCATGACGGCGGCGGCGGTCTTCTCCGGCGAGTCCCCCGCCAGCAGGTTCTCCGTGCCGATGTGGAGAATGACGGCCTTGGGCGTCGTCGCCTCCAGTTCGCCGTGGCGCAGCCGCCAGAGCAGGTTTTCGGCCTTGTCGCCGATGCAGCCGATGTTGAGGACGCGGCGCTCGTTGAAGAAGGGGCGGTCCAGTTCGGGCGGGCGCGGATAGCTGGTGTCGCCGTACCAGTCCAGCCCGCCCCAGCGGTGGATGATGCCGTCGCCTGCGATGACCACCTCCGGCTTGACGATGAAGGCGTCGTTGCGCAGGATGAGGGCGTGGCGGAAGTGCCAGTCGTAGGTGCCGCCGTCGGTCCGTTCTTCATCCAGCCCGTCGGCGACGGTCCTGTGGTCGGGGTAGTCCAGCGGGGTCTCGATCCAGCCCTTGGTGGTGGCGCACCGCTGGATGTCGTCGCCGAAGATGCCGTTCAGGCGGAGGTTGGCGACGACGGGGCCGTTTCGGGTCATGGTGACCCACGTGATGGAGTCCATGATGCCGTAGCGCAAATCCTCATTGACGCCGAAGTCGAAGCAACCGCCGGTGGTGCCGATCATGTAGTAGTTCTTGCCGTGGCGGACGGCCTTCACATGGTTGTGCCAGTCGCCGCAGAAGAGGGTGTAGTCGAGGTCGTTGATCTGCCGTTCGAAGGCGAGCCACTTGTCGCTCGTCCAGTCGATGGGCATGTGCATGAAGATGAACGTCCAGCGTGCGTCCGCCTTGTGGGAACGGATGGTCTCCAGCGCCCAGGCGTACTGTTCGTCGGTGATGCCCTGCAGCGGCATGCGCCCGTCCCGCCCGTCCATGGAGTCCAGGCAGACGAAAAGGCAGCCCTTGTACATGAAGTCGTAGTAGCCCTTGTCGCCGTGCCGCTCATGCCAGACGCGCTTGGAGACGTCGTGGGCCAGGTGGTGGGTGGGCCAGCCCAGGTTGATGTCGTGGTTGCCCACCACGTAGAAGAAGCGCATGTCAAGCTGGCCAATGAACTGTTCCGCCTCGTCCCACTGCTTGTTCATCCCCTCCGTGCAGGAGGCCACGTCACGGTAGGCGTAGCCGCCCTGCACGAGATCGCCCACGCAGATGGCGAATTCGGGCCGCAGCAGGTTCAGCGCCTTCATGGCCTCGCCGAAGGGGCCGGGGCGCTCGTCGCCCGTGCGGTCGGCGATGATGGCGAAGTGGAACTCCTGCGGGTCGTCCAGGAAGGGCTTGTCGGTGCAGGGTAGGGCAGAGTTGGCGGGGTCCATGGTCATGGCGCGGCTTTTTGGGGGATTGGCGTCTTTGAAACGCAAGAAGCGCCGGCCGCAGGATGGAGTTGCGGCTGGCGCTTCGGTCTTCTCCTCGGTTGTCGGGGAGAATTAGTGCAGGTTGTAGTATTCGACGACCTTGATGATGGAGACGTTCACGTGGATTTCCTCAGGCAGGGGTTCGCGCGTGATGGTCACCTTGCACTTGTCGTTGGCGTCCTTCTCCATGTAGGGCGGCAGTGCGACGGTGCTGTCCTTGGCGATCTGGGCGATCATGGGGGAGTGCAGGTCGTTGATGGAGATGACGTCGCCGGCCTTCAGGCGGTAGCTGGCGCGGTCGACGACGCGGCCGTTCACCAGGACATGGCGGTGGGAGACGATCTGGCGGGCGGCGAAGATGGTCGGGGCCAGGCCGCTGCGGTAGACCGCGCTGCAGAGGCGCATCTCAAGGTTGGCCAGCAGCTTGTCGCCGACGTTGCCGCCCAGGCCGTGCTTGGCGTTGCGGTAGTAGAACAGCAGCTGGTGTTCGGACAGCTGGTAGAAGGTCTTGAGCTTCTGCTTTTCGATGAGCAGTTCGCCGTAGGTGGAGAGCTTGCCGCGGCGCTTGGTGGGGCCGTGCTGGCCGGCGGGATAGGTCTTGCCCTTGTCGCCGGCGGTCGGGCAGTTGGGCATGCCCCACAGGCAGTAGCCAATGCGGCGGCAGAGTGTGTGTTTCGCACCGTGGGTGCTGCTCTTCTTCTTTTCGTCAGCCATGGTTTGCTCTCCAGTTGCGTTTTCACGGAGCCTCTTGTCGGCGCCGCCGTCAGTGAGACAGGCCCCGCGCCACCTGGCACGGGCATTTCCCCCGGACAGTCTTGCCGGGGAGGCGGCTTTCAGGCTCGGAAAACACACTAATATAATCGTCATTCTCTGGACTGCAAACGGATTCCCCCTTGAAAAACAACCGCCAAATTGATGCAACCTGTTGGGAGACGCCATTTCACCGAATATATTATGCACCATGTCCCATTCATCGCCTCCCCTGCCATGGACGGGGAGGCCTTTTTCATGTCCTCTTCAAGCAATTCAACATTCTGATTCACAAGGAGCAATCCGACAATGCAATCGTGGAAGACCGAGGGGTTCGAGGCGTTCCGCCAGGGGAAATTCGGCAATGGCGGGCATAACATCTACGTGTCCAGGGCGGGCGTCCTGCAGCGCATCCACCGCACGAGCCTCCTGAGCAACGGCTACATGGACCTTGTGTTCTGCAACTCCCAGGCCCACGAGGAGCGCGTCCCCATCGACGTCTATCCCGACCCGCTCAACCATCCCGAGAACAGGCGCGAACTCTTCCTGGGCGGCGCGGCCGACGCCGCCGTCGCCGACTTCTCCGGCGAGGGGCGCGAGGACATGGCCTGGGCCTGCACATGGGACGGCATGACCCTCCTCAACCTCTCCGCCGTCTTCTACAACTCCGACAACGGCCCCTCCGACAACTTCGTCTCCTATCTGCCCGCCCCCGGGGCCTCCTACGTCGCCGCCGGCGACTTCAAGGGGGATGGGCGCCAGCACCTGGTCTACCGCTCCAAGGGCAAGCTCGTCCTCTTCTGGCAGGACGAGTGCGGCTTCGGACCGAGGCAGCATCTGGAGGTGGGGGACGGCGCCGACGTGTCGGGGCTGGCCGCATGGCATTTCGCCGGCGACAAGTGCGCCACCCTCTTCATCCAGCATGAGGACGGCTCCGTCACCACGATGAAGGAGTTCGTCGAGGGCGCCAAGCAGACGCCGCTTCTGCCGAAGGACCCCGCCTACGTCAAGCACGAGCACAGCTGGGACAGCTATACGCAGGCGGTCAGCGATTCCGCCCCCAAGCTGCGCTTCATCGACATCGACGGCGTCAAGCATCTGACCGTCTTCCGCCAGAAGTGCCTCATGCTCTATCCACTTGGAAAGAAGGGACTTGATATCAAGAAGGGCATGAAAATCGACGTGGAGGGCGGCTCCGCCGCCGAGGCGGGCGACATCTTCGGGCGCGGTTGCAGCGACCTCGTGGTGGCCACCCGCAAGGGGCACGGCCATGACGAGGCCTCGTACATCTATCTGGGCGGCAAGGGCGGCTTCTCCAGCAAGAACCGCCTGACCCTGCCCACCTACCGCGCCAGCGACCTCGCCCTGGGCAACTTCTCCGGCGGCAAGGGGCTTGACATCGTGGTCTGCCAGAGCCACACCCATGCCTCCTTCGACTGCGAGGTGCTCGTCTTCCCGACAGGCGCCATGGCGAAGCCGGGCGTGCCCGAGCCGAAGCACCTGCCCGCCGCCGACCCCACCCGCGTCCTCGTCATCCACGACAAGGCCGGCCGCCCCTATCTGGTCGTCGGCAACCACCACAGCGGCAGCTACATCGGCAATCCCGACAACGACATCTACTTCGGCTCCGCCACCGGCTACCACGTCCATGACAAGATGACGCTGCCCGGCTGGGGCAGCGTCGACATGATCTGCGCCGACTTCAACGACGACGGCAGGGCGGACATCGCCTTCGCCAACGGCTCCGAGCTGGCGCCCTGGATGGACTTCGGCTCCTACGTCTACTACCAGAAGGACGGCCAGTTCAGCCGCCAGCCGCAGCGCCTCCACACCAACCGCGCCCATGGCGTCATCGCCGGCGACTTCAACCACGACGGCTACCTCGACCTCCTCTTCTGCGGCTTCGACAACGACTGCCTCCGCGTCTACTACGGCGGCCCCGACGGCTTCTCCGAGGAGAACTGCAAGGTCATCAGGATGGAGGATCCCGACGGCACCGTCTACAAGCAGCCGCGCTTCATCAGCGTCGCCGACCTGAACGGCGACGGCTATCTCGACCTCATCCTCTCTTGCATTGACAAGGAGGTCAGCTTTGTGCTGTGGGGCGGCCCCGACGGCTTCGACTTCTCGCGCAAGCAGGCCTTCAAGGTGCACCATGTGGTCAATTCCAAGGTGGCCGACCTGAACGGCAACGGCTATCCGGACCTCATCTGGGGCTCCCACTCCCCCACGCCCGGCGTCCCCAACGACTCGTACCTATATATCTATTGGGGCGGGCCGGATGGCTACTCCGAGAACCGGAAGACCATGCTGCCCTGCTATGCCGCGAACTCCCTCTGCGTCGCCGACTTCAACAACGACGGCCTGCTGGACATCTTCGTGGCCTCCTACCAGAACGCCCATGAGCGCGACCTGCCCTCCTTCATCTACTGGAACTCCCCCGAGGGCTTCAACGCCAACCGGCGCAGCATTCTGGACACCCACGCCGTCTCCGGCTCCATCGCCGCCGACTTCGATGACGACGGCCATGTGGACCTGGCCATCGCCAACCACAAGGTCATGGGCAACCACATCGCCTACTCCACCGTCTGGTACAACGGCAAGGACGGATTCAACGTGAAGAACACCGTGGACCTGCCCACCTTCGGCCCCCACGGCATGTGCAACGTGGACCCGGGCAACATCATGGACCGCTCCTTCGACGAATACTACGAGAGCGTCCCCCACAGGATTCCGAAGAACTGCGGCGTGCGGAAAATCTACTGGGACGCCACGATCCCCCGTAAGTGCGACGTCTTCGCGCAGCTGCGCGTGGCAGATTCGCTGGAGGAGCTGGAGAAGAAGCCCTGGCTGGGGCCCACCAACACGAAGAGCCGCTTCCGCGCCCACGATTTCGTGGACAAGCTCCTCTTCTCGGGCAAGTACGTGCAGTACCGGCTCGTCCTCTATGCCCACAATGGCGTGGAGACCCCCCGCGTGAAGAGCGTCACCGTCGAATTCGAGGACATCGACAAGGAAATCCACACCTTCTGAGGTGGCAGGTGTGCACGGCCACGGGCCGTGCACTCAGGACGGTCCGCCGGAAGGCGGCTGTGTGAACCCCATTGGGCCCGTCGTCCTGAGTGGCCAGCCCGCGGCTGGCCACATTTGTTTTACCCCTGCAATATTTCTTCCAGCACAGGCTGGAGGAGGGCGGCACGCCAGCCTGTGAGGAGGCGGCTTTCGCGGAGGGGGAGTCCCATGAGGCGGTCGGTGGCGAGTGCTTCCAGCTCGCGGCGGCTGGCCAGCAGCTCCTCGGGCATGTGGTGGGCCTTGGCGCGGCTGGAGACAAGGCCCGCGAGGCGCTCCTTCATGGCGCGCAGCTTTCCGCGCAGATACGGTTTGAGCGGCGGCGTGCCCTTGTCCTCGGGGGCGGGCGTCGCCTCGCGCAGGGCGGCGAGAATCTCGCCGTGGCAATGTCGTCCTGCGCCGTGCCCGGCGATGGGCATGGCGGCCATCTGCGTGGCGTTCTGCGGGTTCCGGTTGGCCAGCCAGGTGAGCTGTTCGTCCGACAGAATCCAGTTTCGCGGCAGGTTCTTTTGCCGCGCGGTGGCTTCACGCCAGGCGGCCAGGACGCGTGCCCTCATACGTATCTCATTGGTACGCAATATGTTAAAGTGCTTGAGGCGCTTCCATGCCTGTTCGGCTGGCGTTTCGATGTAGGCTTCCGGCTTTTCCCAGAGGGACATCTCCTCCTGGAAGACGGCCGCATTGCCGTTCTGGGCCAGTCTTTCGGCGAAGAGGAGAGCCAGTTCAGGCAGGAGGGCCACGTCGCCTGCGGCGTACGCGATCTGGCTTTCCGTCAGCGGGCGTTTCAGCCAGTCGCTACGCGTCTCATGCTTGTCCAGTTCGATGCCCAGCTGCGTCTGCACGACACTTTTGAGGGAGGGCGAGACGCTTTCGCCGTCGCAGAAGACGCTGGCCAGCTGCACGTCGAAGAGGTTTTTGGGCAGGCATGCCTCGGGGCCGCCGCATGTGTGCACAAGCAGGGGCAGGTCGTTGTGGCCGCTGAAGAGGATGATCTGGCGGTCGTCCGCTGCAAGGAGCTCGCGCAATGGCCTCCAGTCATGGATGGCGAGCGCGTCGGCCACGCCAATGCGCTCGCGGTCTGTTCCGATTTGGAGCAGGGCCAGTACAGGATAGTACGTTTTGGTCCAGTCGAACTCCGTATCCAATGCCACTGGCTGCCCTGCGGGAAGGCTTCCCACGAAGGCAGCCAGAGCGCTGTCGCTGTCAAGCCACGTCGGCATTGATTACAGGCCGGCCAGCTTGGGCATCTTCTCGAGGACGATCTTCTCGGCCTCGACGTTCCACAGGCCGTTGTGGCGCTTGCAGGCGTCGTCGAGTTCGGCGAAGATGGGGTCGGTCTTGCCCTTTTCGGCGAAGTCCTTGATGGCGGTCAGCGGGAAGTCCTGGTGCGTGTAGATGAGCTTCTTGCCGCCCTTGATGTTGGGCAGGTTGAGGGTCGTGTCGCGCGCGGCGGTGAGGCCGCCGACATGGGTGATCATGATGGCGGGGTTGAGTTTGCCGGCGCCCATCATGGCCAGCGCCTCGCGGATGTCGTCCGTGTTGCCGCCCGTGGTGCCCAGCACGTGCGTGCCGCTGTAGTGCACGTTGTAGAAGTTCATCTTGGCGGAGAACTTGGGGTCGATGGGGCCGGAGAAGAAGTTGAGGCAGCCGTCGCGGCCGAGGATGGCATCGCCTTGCTCGACGACGGGCGCCACGGGCGCGAAGACGTAGACGTCGTCGTAGCCGGTGCCGTCAGTCAGGGCCATGAGCTTGGCGACCGCGTCGGGGCCGGCG
>CACZQQ010000111.1 GCA_902783355.1 uncultured bacterium | reverse complement strand
CGCCTCCAGCACAGGCGGAAGGCACTCCACGACAAAGCCGCGCCGCCCCTCGAAGAAGGTGTCGCCCGCGCCATGGAGGACGCCCTCGGCCGCAGGCCGCTTCCCCTGGGCGGGCAGACGCACGCCGAAACGGCACCGCGGAGACGTCAGCGCCACGACCTGCGCGCTGTGGCGGTCGCTGTGGAGGACGCGGCCGAAGAGAGCCCCCTCCGAAAGGACGGCGGCCCCTGTCGCCACGCCGTCCGCATAGCCGCGGTTGATTGTCAATATCTCGTTCCACTGCAAAGGATCGCGACCGACGACCTGCGCGGCGACGGCACCCCATCCCGCCGGCGGCTCCAGACGGAGCATTTCGCGCAGCTGCGCATTCTGCCGCCTGAGGGCCGTGGTTTCGGCGGCGGCGGCCTCCAATGCGGCGGCGCGCTCCCGCAACTGCGTCACCTCGTCCGCCTGCCCTCCCACGCCGCTGCCAGGCACGAATCGCAGGAGGGCATGTACGGCGGAGGACGCCAAAGCGGCCACGGGCGAGAAGAGCGAGACCGCCAGCCGCCGTCCCGCAGGCAGCACGGCCAGCGCCAAAGCCGCCAGCACGGCCAGCGCCGCAAGAATGCGCCCTCCTTGCCGACCGCCTCTCATGGGGCCGCCTCCCGCGAAGGCTTCGCCTCGGCGCGGCGCCGACGGAAGAACTCCTGAATGACGGCGCGGCACTCATCCTCCAGAACGCCGCCCGTGACTTCGACGCGGTGAAGCATGCCTGGGAAGCCCGTGACATCAAGCGCCCCGCCGGCCGCGCCCGCGCGTTCGTCCGGCACGCCGAAGACAAGGCGCCCCAGGCGCGCGTTCACCATGGCGCCCGCGCACATGGCGCAGGGCTCCTTCGTCACATATAGCGTGCACGCATCGAGACGCCAGTCCCCCAAGACGGCGGCCGCGCGCCCAAGCGCCAGCATCTCGGCGTGGGCGGCGGCGTCCTTGCGCGCCTCCACTTGATTGCAGCCTGCGGCAATCTCACGGCCGCCGCAGACGACGACGGCGCCGACGGGGACCTCCCCGCCGGCGGCCGCGCGGGCGGCCTCCTCAAGCGACCGCCGCATCCAGAAGATATCTTCGCTCTCCTCGTCCATCAACGCCTATTCGGCCTTGGCGGGCGCAGGGGCCTCCTCTGCGGGGGGCTCGGCCTTGGCGGGCTCGGGCCTCTTGGGTTCGGGGAGGAGCAGCTTGAAGTCGGCGGCCTTCTTGAGCGCCTCGACCTTCTCCCTCCACGCCTTGCTCTTGACCTCCTGCTCCGCCCTCCCCTTGAGGTAGTCGGCCATCTCCTCCTTGACTTCATCGAAGGGGATGTCGCGCGCCTCGGTGCGGGCGCCGGCCTTGATCAGATGGTAGCCGTACTGGGTCTCGACGGGCTCGCTGATCTCGCCTTCCTTGAGCTTCAGGAGGGCCGCCTCAAACTCAGGCATCATCTGGCCCGGCTGGAACCTGCCAAGATCGCCGCCGTTCTCCTTGGAGGGGCAGTCGGAGTGCAGCTTGGCCAGCTCCGCGAAATTCGAGCCGTCCTCCTTCAGCTGCGCCTTGACCTCCTGGAGCTTCTTGAGGGCGGCGGCCTTCTCCTCCGCAGTCGGCTCCTTGGAGGGGAACTGGACCAGGATGTGGGAGGCCGACAGCGTGGCCGGCTCCACCATGCGCTCCTTGTTCTCCTCGTAGAACTTCTTGAGATCCTCCTCCGTGACCTCCGGGACCTTCACGTCCGCCAGGGCCTTCTCCTGATACTGCATGGCAATGCTCTGCTCGCGCATCTTCTCCGTGAGGAAGTCGCGCGTCATGCCGGCCGCCTTCAGCTGCGCGTCCAGCTGCTCTTCGCCGCCGGCCTGCTGGATGTACCCCTTGAGCTGCTCTTCGCAGGCCTTCTCGTCCGGCTTGACGCCGGCCGCCTTCGCCGCCTTGATGATCAGCTCGTTCATGCCCATCATCTCCGCGAACTGGTGGACGAAGGGCTGCACCATCGCGTCATCCAGCTGCACGCCATTGCCAAGGGCGTCCAGAAGCTGGGGCTTCACAAAATCCACCACCTGCTGGCGCGTGACAATCGCCTCGCCATTGGCGGTGACGACCGTCTCGGGGATGTACTTGAGGAACTCTTCGGCCTTGGCGGCGATCTCGGCCGCCTTCTTGGCGGCTTCGGCGGCGGCGACCTTGGCGGCCTCGGCGGCCTTCTTGGCATTTTCCGCAGCCACGGCGCCCGCGTCAACGGGGGCGACGGCCTCAGCCTCAGCCTGCGCGGCCTCTTCCGCAAAGAGCGGGGCCATGCCCATGCCAGCCAGGCAGACCAGAGCCAACAGCCCATTCATCAATCTATTGGAACGCATCTTCTCTTCTCCTGTGTTGAGGGGGATTCTGACTTCTCAATCTTCTGAAAAACTGTTCGGCGCCTATTCCGGCAGCCCCTGCGGGACCTGCTCGACGACGCCGCTCTGCGCCCACTGGAGGAGCAGCTCCATGGCGGCGCCGACGTCCACGCGGGATTCGGCCCTGTCGTCCACCCCGCAGAGCGACAGGTAGGCCGGCAGGAAGGCCGGCGCATCCTCGCCCTGCCGTTCATTCCATTGGGCGATGGCCTTTTCCAGCAGAGACGCATCCTTCAGACACGCGCCCTTCAAGGCGGTTCCCGTCAGCGTCTCATTTTCCGGCAAGGCACGCAGCAGCCTCTCGGAGGCCTCGCGCTCCGCCGCGTCCATGGCCGGCCGGCAAACCGCCAGCGCCAGCTCCAGCGCGGCCCGCTCCTCCTGTGGCGGAAGCGCCCCTGTCCGAAGGATTTCCTGCAGGCGTGGCGAAGGGCGGCTTCCGTCCGCCGTGAGAAATTGCGCCAGCGGGGCCTCCGGATGCCCATTGCGCAGGTGCATCAGCTGCAGGGCCACGTCAGGGGCGCCGGCGGCGATGGCGAGATCAAGCCGCGCCATGGCGGCGGCGACTTCCCTCGCGCGCTCCTTCTTCGCAAGTTCTTCCTGCAGAAGAAGTTGCTTCTCAATGAACTCCCTGAAGGCGGGCGATGTGTCCAGAACCAGGCGGTACGGCTGGAGGAAATCCAGGGCGTGGCCGATGTCGTCGGCGCTCTGGTAGGGGCGTCTTGCGCAGTAGAGCTTGAGGGCGAGGAGGGCCTGCGGCAGATCGCGCAGGGCCAGGAGGCGATGCGTGACCTCGCCCCGTTGTTCCGCCGCATCGATGGCGGCGGCCAAATCGTTGTAGCGCCCCTGGTCCAGCAGCCGCCGGGCCTGGGCGAAGAGTTCGCGCTGGCGACGGTAGTCCTCGTTGAGGCGTGCCAGTTCGCGGAAGGCCTCGTTCTGGCGCAGGCGCTCATCGGCGTCGAGGCGCCGCCAGAGCGCCTCCGTGGCCGCCTCCTCCGGATGCTCCAGCAGGGCGTCGCCGATATCAAGGAGCGCCTCGCTGCGGGCGAGGTCGTATTCGGCCCCCCGCGCCCGTGGCCGGCCACAGGCGCCGCCCAGCAGAAGGGCGGCCAGAAGCGCCGCCATGAGGCTGGCCAGGGAGGTCGTTTTCACATTCTCACGCGCAGGCAGGGGGGAAAGGGAAAGGGCCGCCCGCGGAGCGAGTCCCGCAGGCGGCCGCATGTCGGGGCTACGCCCTCTCGATGACGAAGTCCTTGAGGTCACGGCGCAGCGGATCGTAGTCCTCCGCGCAGAAGCCGCAGGGATTGTGGCGGAACCACCCCTCGGCGTACTTGCATTTGCCGCAGAGCTCGCCGGTCTTCACGAGGCGGTCGACCATGTCGTCAATGTAGGAGTTGAAGCCCTGGGTCTGGTCCAGCCAGTCCTTCTGGGACTTGTGGCAGGCCAGCGCCTTCTTCTTGGTCTCCACCTCGCTCTCTACGTTCACGAAGAAGTCGGGGACGATCCGCTTGTTGAGCTGGTCCTTGAGGCTCAGCGGCAGCGAGTGGTAGATGGCCACGTCGTTCTCGGCGACCTTCATGGGCGTGCAGCGGAAGTTGGGCATTCCGCGGGCGAAGGCGGCCGTGCAGGCCAGGCGGCCGGCGTTCACGTGGTCCTCCATGTAGTCGTAGGGGCCGTGGGTCAGGATGATGTCCGGCGCGACCTCGCGGATGATGGGGACCATGCGCGACTGCGTCTCCACGTTGACGAAGATCTCCATGTCGGCGCAGATGGGGGGATGGTAGATGGCGCCCATGATCTCGGCGGAGGCCTTGGCCTCGCCGCCGCGGACGATGGGCAGCTCCATGCCGGAGTAGACGCTGCTGCCCAGCGACCCGTTGGCGACCGTCATGTAGTGGATCTCGTACCCCGCCTTCTTCAGGAGGAGCAGCGTGCCCGCCATCATGAACTCAATGTCATCGGGATGGGCCGAAATGGCAAATGCTTTCTTGGTCATTAGTGCATCTCCACGTCGCAGACGCCGAAGCCGTAGCGGTAGAAGTTGAAGGTGACCTCGCCGGGATGGAGCGAGAGCAGGCTCATCGGCACCGCGCTGTCCGCGATCTTGTTGGCCAGCATGTAGGTGGAGAGGCGCTGACCGAAGGGATTGTCGTGGTGGCCGGGATGCCAGATGGAGACGCGGTCGGCCTTCCAGGTCTCGACGGGGCCCACGGTGACGGCCTGGGTGGGGACGTTCTGGACGGTGCCGCCGCCGGAGGTGCGGGCGTTCTGGATGAGGGTGATGGGGTGCAGGTCCACGACGCGCGTGTGCTTCTTGAGGTACTCCTCCGGCTTGGGGGGCGCGCTCTTGTACTTGCCCTCGCGCTTCACGGGGTCGTTGAAGGCCCAGTGCTTGGTCTCGCCCTGGCCGCCCTGCATCAGCAGGCAGTGGAACTCGTCATAGGACTTCATGTAGGCCTCGGGGTTCTCGCTGGGGAAGTGCATGTTCTCCTTCGGCATGGCGAGCTTCTTGTCGATGCGGTTGAAGCAGAGCTCGAGGTCGGCCTTCTGGAAGCCGAGTGGGAACTTCTTGTCCACGGCCTTGCCGTCGACGACCCATTCGTCCATGCCCCAGAAGTGGGCGTTCTTGAGCGAGATGCCGAGTTCGTTGACGATCTGGGCGACGATGGGGAGCTGCTCCGTCGGGCCGATCGGGCCGCAGACGCCGCACGGGTTCTTCGCGGTGGCCTGCTGGAAGGCCTTGACGTATTCGAGGGCCTCGGCGGCATAGAACTCCTGCAGAGTCTCGTAGATGTTGATCTTGAAGCCCTTGCGCTGAAGCTTCGGGAGGTCGTCGATGGTCAGCTTGGCGGCGGCGTCGAGGATCTTGCGGTCGAGGGTCGTGTAGTCCCACCAGTCGGCGGAGATTTTGGACAATGCTCTCATTTGGCTTTGCTCCTGTTGTGTGTTTGTCCGGCTTCAGGACGGGAGCGCCTGCGAAACTGCGCAGGAGACCATCCCTTCACCAGCGTTGCGGGTAAAAAAAACAAAACAAGGGGAAAAAACGCTGAACTTGCGCTAACTGTAGCATGGATTTGCAGTTCTGCCACGCGCCAGGCTATCTTGCAGGGGCCCAGGCCGGCAGGGAGACCCTCGAGCCTTCGGTCAGCTTCCGGAAGGTGTGGCGCTGGCTGTCGACGACGTAGAGGTCCTGCCTGCCGCCGCTCTGGCCGCTGCAGGCGATGTGGCGGCCGTCGGGCGCCCAGCTGGGCGCCTCCCAGCTGCCTGCGGCCTCCGTGACCACCACGGGAGACGCGTCCGGCGCATCCAGGTCCAGGACGGCGATGACGTAGCGCCCACTGGCCACACGCTGCGCAAAGCACAGCCTGTTGTTGTAGGACCAGTCGGGGGAGACGCATTCGGCGCCGCCGAGCTGCAGGCGCGTGGCCTTGCCGTCCGCCAGCGTCATGATGTACAGCTGCGGGCGGCCGCTCTTGTCGGAGACGTAGCAGAGGCGCTTCCCGTCCGGGCTGAAGACGGGGCTTGATTCCACGTCGCGGTCGCTGGTGAGGCGCCTGCGGCTGCCGTCCTTCAGGTCGATGAGGTAGAGGTCCACCTGCTTCTCAAGGGAAAGCGGAATCGCAAGATAGCGTCCGTCGCGGGAGAGCGCCGCCGAGGAGTTCAGCCCCTTGGACTTGGAGACGATGCGCTGACGCTGCTGCTTCACGTCCATGAGGACGACGGAAAGGCTGTTGTTGGCGATGAGGGTGTAGACGAGGGCGCCCGCGTGCCCCCACGCGGGTTCGGTCGAGATGGCGTTGTTGTGGGTCAGGCGCTCCGGCTTGCCAGCCGCCAGCGTGCAGGAGAAGAGCTCCTTCAGGTTCTGCTTGCCGTGCAGGGTGTAGACGATGGGGCAGTTGCATAGCGCCGGCACCTTGAAGAGCGTCCTGAGCACGCCGTCCACCGCCTTGCCGGCCGCCTCGGCGGCGGTCGAGCCGTTGCCGACGATCCGGAAGGGCGCGACGCCCTGCGCCGCCACGTCCAAGGTATAGGCGCAGGTCGGCACGTCCTGCCATTCGGCCGTCACCTGGACGGTCGCCTTGGCGGCGTTCTCGGCCGCCACCACGGCGAACCAGTCGCAACGCACCAGGACGCCCTCCAGCGTCTTCCTGGCCTCGTTCGGCCCCTTGAACCTGACGATTCCGAGGCTGGGGTTGCCGCCCCCCCTCTTGGTCGCCTCGCCAGTCATCGAGACGCCCTGGGCACGGGCGCCCGCCGGCAGGAGGAGGCCGACCGCCACGGCCAGCATGAAAGCAAGAAATGAAGTCCGTCGCATATTGTGTTTTGTCATCATGCAGGGTGTTTTGGGAAATGGGGCGGCCTGGACTAGACCTCCATGAGCTCCTTCTGCTTGGCTTCGAGGATGGCGTCCACCTTCTCGACCATCTTGTCGGTGAGCTTCTGGATGTCGTCGGTGGCGGTCTTCTGCTCGTCCTCGGTGATTTCGGAGGCCTTCTTGGCGGCCTTGACCGCCTCGTTGGCGTCGCGGCGGGCATTGCGCACCTCCACGCGCGCCTCCTCCGCCATCTTCTTGACCTGCTTGGTCATCTCGGCGCGGCGCTCCTCGGAAAGCTCCGGAATGGGCAGGCGGATGACCTTGCCGTCGGACATGGGCGTGATGCCGATGTTGCTGGCGATGATGGCCTTGCGGATGCTGTCCACCGCCTTGACATCCCACGGCTGGATCTTCAGCAGGCGGGGTTCGGGGGCGGAGATGCTGGCGATGTCCTTCAGGCGGCTCTGGGCGCCGTAATATTCCACCATGATGCCGTCCACCAGGGCGGGGGAGGCCTTGCCGGTGCGGACCGCGTCAAAGCGGCGGTTGAGCGCCTCGATGGTGGCGTCCATGTTCATCTGGGCCTCGAGCATGATGTCTTCAACTGATGCCATTGTCGTTTCTCCTATTCCTTAATTATTATGGGACTTGACAAAAAAGGGGGTTCACGCGTGGACGAGGGTGGCGTGGGTGAAGTCGCCGCGCAGGACCTCCGACATGACGCCGGGCTGGCCCGCCTTGAAGACGACGATCTGCAGCCCGTTGTCGCCGCAGAGGGCGAAGGCGTTGGAATCCATCACGTGGAGGCGCTCCGCGAGGGCCTGGGCGAAGGTGATGCGGTCGTAGCGCACGGCGTCAGGGAACTTGACGGGGTCGGCGGAGTAGATGCCGTCCACCTTGGTGGCCTTGAAGACCGCCTCCGCGCGGATTTCAAGGGCGCGCAGGGCGGCGGTGGTGTCGGTGGAGAAGAAGGGGTGGCCGGTGCCGGCGGCGAAGAGGACGACGCTGCCGGCCTCCAGCAGACGGTCGGCCTGGCGGTAGTCGAAGGGCGGCAGCACGCCGTCGATGGGCAGCGCGGACTGGATTTCGGCGGGGACGCCCTGCCCTGCCAGAACGGTGCGCATGGCCAGCGCGTTCATGCAGGTGCCCAGCATCCCGATGTAGTCGGCGCCGCAGCGCTCCATGCCGGCCTGGCTGGCCGCCAGCCCGCGGTAGAGATTGCCGGCGCCGATGATGACGGCGGTCTGGGTCCCGGCGGCGCGCGCCTCCGTGATGAGGGAGGCCGCAGCGGCCACGGCGGCCGCGTCGATGCCGCCATGGGGGCCGCCCATGGCCTCGCCGCTGATCTTGAGCAAGATTCGCTTGAAGAATGGCATGGTCTTTAATCCTTATTGATTATTATTGTCGGCGCAGTCGGACATGGAGAGGGAGACAGGCGCGACGCGGAGCACCTCGGCCACGGAGGTGATGCCGCGCGCGACCTTGCTCCAGCCGTCCTCGCGGATGGTCTGGAGGCCGTTCCGCAAGGCCGCCTCGCGGAGGGCGCTGGCAGGCGCGCCGCGTTCGACGAGCGTCTCCAGCTCAGGGAAGTTCAGCAGCATCTCGTAGAGCGCCACGCGGCCGGCGTAGCCGGTGCCGCCGCAGGCGGGACACCCTTCGGGAGAGGCCGCCATCGGCGTCGGCATCAGAAGCCCGTTGCGGCGCACCACCGCCTCCAGCTCCTCCGCCACCGCAGGCTCAAGAGCGGCGTCCGGAACGGCGCAATGCGGGCAGACGCGGCGCACAAGACGCTGCGCCAGCACGCCGCGCAGGCTGCTGGCCACCAGGTCCGGCGCGATGCCCATGTTCATGAGGCGGCTGATGGCGCCCACCGAATCGTTGGTATGGAGCGTGGCGAAGACGAGATGGCCGGTCAGGGCCGCCTGGACCGCGATGAGCGCCGTCTCTTCGTCGCGGATTTCACCGACGAGGATGATGTCGGGGTCGTGGCGGAGGATGGCGCGGAGGGCCGTCGAGAAGGTCAGGCCGATGCCTGCGTGCGTCTGCACCTGCGTGATGCCAGGCATCTCGTACTCCACGGGATCCTCCACCGTGATGATCTTGGCGTCCGCCAGCTTGTCGTGCAGATGGGTCAGGATGCTGTAGAGGGTGGTCGTCTTGCCGCTGCCCGTGGGGCCGGTCACCAGAATCAGGCCGTTGGGGACGGAGAGGAGCGCACGCAGCTGCCGCAGCTGCCGCTCGTCGAACCCCAGTTCGTCCATGGGCAGGCAGAGGCGTTCCAGATTCAGCAGGCGCAGGCAGATGTTCTCGCCGAAGCGCGTCGGCAGCGTGGAGACGCGCAGGTCGCAGAAGGCGCCGTTGGCGCGGCGGAAGCGGAGGCGTCCGTCCTGCGGAAGACGCTTCTCGGTGATGTCCATCTGCGCCATGACCTTGATGCGCGAGAGGATGGTCTCCGCCATGGCGTCGATGCCCTCCGGCATGGGGACGTCGCGCAGGCGCCCGTCCACACGGAAGCGCACCTGCAGGCGGCGGCGGTAGGGTTCGAAATGGATGTCGGTCGCGCCTGCGCGGCACGCCTCTTCGATGAACTGGTCCACCAGGCGTGCCGCCATGGAGGTGGCCTCGGAGGAGGTGTCGGCGGCGGAGGTGCGCCCCGGCACCTGCGCCATGCTGTCCGCCCCGAGCCCGTAGGTCTTCTCAAGCCAGCGCTCCACCTGCGCGGCCGGAGCCAGGACTGCGCGGACGCGGCATCCCGTCAGCAGCGCCAGCTGCTCCAGCCGCGCCCCGTCGGGCGGCACGGCGAAGGCGATTTCGGCGGTGCCGCCTTCCACGCGCAGGAGCGCGCAGCGGAACTGCCACGCGATGCGCGCGGGCAGAAGGCGGGCGGCCTCCGCAGGCGGCGGCATGGCGGCGTCCATGTCCGCCAGCGGCAGCCCCGTGCAACGGGCCATGACGGGATACAGCTTCGCATCGTCGCAATACTTGAGCTCGGCCAGGGCCTGCCAGATGCCCTGCCCCGTCCGCTGGATGCGCCGATGCAAAGCCTCTAACTGCTTGGTATTCAGCAAGTTAGCCTGCAAAAGCGCTTCGGTTGTGGCGTCATTTGTCATTCTTCTGCGGTATGGTGATCTGGAGTTGCCTGGAGAAGTCCACGCGGTGCGTGGCGCCGTCGGGGCCTGACAGGTCAATCCAGTCGGCATTGATTTCGGCGATGCGGATGCCGCCGGGCAGTTCCTTGTCGGCGGTCAAATGGCACGATTCGGTGGTGCCCGTCTTGGAGTCCTGAACCACCATCAGGGCGTAGATGCGGCCGGAAAGGCTCACATAGACGCCGTTGTAGGTGACGGTGACCACCTGCGGGGGGGGAGGAGGCGGGGGGGGAGGAGGCGTCTCAGCCGGGGCCGTCTTCGGCTGGGCGGCCACCTTCTCGCCGTCGGGGAAGACGAAGGCCACCTTGAAGGGGTTGACTGCCTCGGCGCCGTCCCCAGCGGGGCGGCTGGCTGCGAAGAGATCCATCGCCTGCCAGTCGAAGAACTCCGGCTCGGCTGGCATGGGGCGCGTGGGCAGGGGCGCCGGCACGGCCTGCGGCTGGAAGTACTTCCATCCGTATGCCAGATGCGCCACCAGGAGGGCGTTCAGCAGGAACAGAATGCCCTTGTCCCTGGGTGTGTTGTGGGCGGTGGTCGTGCTGTTCATGGCTATTGCGGCGGGAAGAAGGCGGAGCAGGAGATCGTGAAATCGCAGGTGTCCACGAGGACGGTGCCCGCGCGGACCTCCTCGGCCGGCGGCGAAGTGCAGACCTGCAGGCTCACCAGCGGCAGGAAATCCGTGTCGGTGCAGAGGCTTCCGCAGAAGGCGCGGAACTGGGGCAGCGTGCCGCGGAGGACAACCGAGGTGGGGAACTCCAGCAGATAGGGCTCCTCCGCCCCGTCGGCCTCCACCACATACGCATGGGCCGGCAGCGCCACGAACTGCGCCTTGCCGTCGCCGTCCGGGACCGCCGAAAGTCCCGCCGCGCGCGCCAGCTGGTAGAGGCGCTGCACGCACCACAGCTTGTAGATCATCTGGTAGACGGGGGTCCTGTTCTCCTCTTCGGAGAGGCCCAGGCGGGCGGCGGAAAGCCCCAGCCCGTCGGCCGCCAGCTCCGCCTCCACCTCGTTGTAGAGGGCCTTGTAGTCCAGACGGGTCACATTGGCCATGAAGTCGGCGGCGCTGATGTGCGCGGAGAGGATTCTGGGGCGGAAGGTGATGGCCGCGCGGTCGATGGCCTCGGCCGAACGCTGCCGGAGCCCCTGCATCTCCTCGCCATCGCCGTCCAGCTCCTGACGGACGACCTCAAGGCGCCTGCGCAGCGCCACGGAATCCTTGGGCCACTTGCGGGCGTCGGCCTCGGCCTCCTTTTCCGCCATCTGCTCCGCGTACTGCTGGTACCGCCGCCACCCGGGCAGCATTGTCAGCGCCAGCAGGGCGGCGACGCACAGCGTGGCGACCGTGAGGTTCAGCAGCACCTTGTAGGGCTTGGGCCAATCCTGGAATGCATGGGCGGCCATGGTCACTCCCCCTCCTCGGGCGTATAGTCGACGACGCTATCGCGCAACGGCATCTTCAGGAAGAAGAGCGTGTAGTTCCTGCCCAGCGTGGCGCGGCTCATGACCAAGAAGTGCTCCCATGGGCTCAGGAAGCGGTTCATGAAGGCGGGCGTGATGAAGTCCACGTAGTCGTCCACGTTGGCGAAGAGGGAGGTCTCGTTGAGGCTCTCCTGCATCCGCTTGAGGGTCAGATAGCTGGCTTCGTCCTGCACGACGAAGCCGCCCACATACATGGCATTGAGGCGCGGGATGTG
>CACZQQ010000110.1 GCA_902783355.1 uncultured bacterium | reverse complement strand
GCCGCCCATCCTGTCAAACTGACCGAGAGCCTGGAGGACTATCTGGAGGCCATCGCCGAGCTCACGGCCGTCGAGGGGCATGCCCACACCAAGGCCATCGCCGAGAGGCTGAATGTCAAGATGCCCTCCGTGACAGGGGCGCTGCGGCAGCTCGTGAAGCTCAAGTACATCGTCTACAGCACGCACTTCCCCGTGGAGCTGACGCCTGAAGGGAAGGCCGTCGCCGACGAGGTCATCCGCCGCCACCGCATCCTCAAGCGGTTCTTCTCCGACGTGCTGGGCGTCCCCATCGCCACGGCGGAGGACGCCGCCTGCCATGTGGAGCACATCGTGGACGCGGAGACCATCCGCCGCTTCGTCATCTTCTCCGAGGCCATTGAGAAGCGCAGCGACGCGCGTCGGCTGCAGGGCTATCTCTCCGAGGCCATGGGGCTCCTGAACGACCCCGAGGCCGCCGACTGGCGCGTGCTGACCGACTTCCAGCCGGGCGCGCGCGTCGTCGTCCGGCGCCTGGGCCGCAACCTGCCGCCGTCCGCCGATTGCGGGGTCGCCGTCGGCGAAACCGTCCTCATCGACGGCATCACGCTGGACAGGAGTGCGATGCGCCTCCATATCGGCGGCGCCATGAAGGAGATTCCGCTGGAGTTTGCGGAGAACATCTGGGCCGCATCTATGGCGTAAGAATCCATAATCAAGGAATCAATCATGGAGCGCGGACTAAAACTTTATCTTCCGGGGCCGACGGCGGACGAACTGCAGGCCTTCATGGCGGTCCTGCGGCTGGCGCGGCAGTTGGGATACGACTTTGTCATGCTGGAGCTTGGCGGCGCCATGGAATACCGCCGCCATCCGGAGATCAATGCGGCGTGGGTGAAATACGCGGCCTTCATGAACGAGTTCCCCGGCAAGGCGCAGCTCATCCAGAACAGCCAGCGGTGGGCGAAGAATTCCATCCACACCGACAATGGGCACGGCCTCTTTCTCACGCAGGAGCAGCTGCGGCAGATCGTCGCCTTCTGCGCGGAATGCGGCCTTGAAATCGTCCCCGAAGTGCCGACCTTGTCCCATAGCGACTACCTGCTGCTGGCGCATCCGGAGCTGGCGGAGCGGCCGGAGGACCCCTATCCCGACAGCGCCTGCCCCCTCCATCCAGACTATTTCCCTCTGGTGGAGGAGATTCTCGACGAGGTCATCGCGCTCTTCGCGCCGCGCCGCATCAACATCGGGCACGACGAGGCCTACACGCTCGGCAAGTGCCCCCGCTGCAAAGGCCATGAGACGACACAGCTCTACGCGGACGACATCAACCGGCTGGCCGGCTGGCTTCGCGGGCGCGGCGTCAAGACCATGATGTGGGCCGAAAAGCTGCTGGACGCGCATTTCATGAACGGCGACGCCATCGGCGGCGCCGCCATTCCCGACACCGCCAAGTACGAAGGCCGGGAGGCGCTCTACCCTTGCGGCGAACTGCTTGACAAGGAGATCCAGATGCTCCATTGGTATTGGGGGATCGACCGCCGCTTTGAGAAGCGCTACGAGGAACTGGGCCTCGACTACTGGTTCGGCAATTTCGACGGGCCTCAGCGCATGCCCGAGATGGCGCGGCGGCTGGCGGCCCACCATTGCCGCGGCTTCGTTGTCTCCAACTGGGGCGCCCCCGATCTTATCTCCATGCAACGCAACGGCGTGCTCTACAGCCTCTTCTATGCGGCCATGGCCACCGACGGCAAACACGACCCCGACGACTACGGCACGCTTGACCAAGAGGTCAGGCAGGCGCTCTTCGAGCTGTGCCGCCCGCAGGGGGAGTGCCTGGAGGTCGTCCATACGACCCACACCAGCCAGAAATTCCACCATTTCTACGACGGCTGCTACCTTGACGAGCGCTTCTACCGCATGGGCGACCATGTCTTTGAGGACGAGGAGGGGCGTCCATACCGCCTGCCCGTCGTCTTCGGGCGGCACCTCTCCAACGACGACTGCGTCTTCGGGCGCCGTCCCGACCCCACGGGCCACTATGACAACTACAAGG
>CACZQQ010000109.1 GCA_902783355.1 uncultured bacterium | reverse complement strand
GAAGTGGCCACGCAGGACCTCCTGCGCCACTTCCAGGCGGCCTCGCTGGACGGATTCGGCTGCCGCGGCCTCCACGCCGCCATCTGCGCCGCCGGCGCCGTCCTCTACTACGCCTGCAACAATCTGCGGCAGGAGGCCACCAATGTGACCTCCCTCGCCTCCTACCAGAGCGACGACTGCCTCCTCATCGACCGCATCAGCCAGCGCAACCTGGAGCTGGTGGAGCCCATCTTCGCCGACGGGAAGGGCAGCACGCTCATCTCCGTCCTCGACGAGACCGTGACGCCCATGGGCGCGCGCCTCCTGCGCGAATGGCTCCTGCGCCCCCTGCGCGACTGCGCCGCCATCAACCGCCGCCTTGACGCCGTGGACGACTTCTGCCGCCAGCCCATGCTCCTGGCCGAACTGCGCGAGTGTCTGGGCAACGTGCGGGATCTGGAGCGCATCGTGACGCGCCTGAGCATCGGCAACGCGGCCTCCGCGCGCGACCTGCTCGTCCTGCGCCGCGGCCTGGAGACAATCCCCTCCCTGCGCCAGGTCCTGAGCAACACGGGGGCCGCCCTGCTGGCCGAGAAGGCCGCGCAGCTGCAGGAGCTTCCCGAGCTGACGGAGCTCATCGCGCGGGCGATTGTGGACGAGCCGCCCGTCGGCGTCCACGACGGCGGCATGATCCGCGAGGGCTACAGCGCCGAACTGGACGAGCTGCGCCGTGCCTCCACCGACGGCAAGGACTGGATCGCCAACTACCAGCTGCGGGAGCAGCAGCGCACTGGCATCAAGAGCCTCAAGGTCCGCTTCAACAAGGTCTTCGGCTACTATATCGAGGTCACCAAGACCTTTCTGGACATGGTGCCGCAGGACTACATGCGCAAGCAGACCATCGCCAATGGAGAGCGCTTCATCACGCCTGAACTCAAGGAGATAGAGGACAAGGTCGTCAATGCGGACGAGAAGAGCCGCGCCCTGGAGTACGAACTTTTCATGGGGTTGCGCCAGCAGGTGGCCTCTCGGATTGCGTCCGTCCAGGCCACCGCGCGCGCCGTCGCCGCCATCGACTGCCTCGGCGCCCTCGCCGAGGTCGCCATGCGCTACAACTACTGCCGCCCGGAGGTCTGCGACGAGCCCGTCCTCGACATCCGCGACGGCCGCCATCCCGTGCTGGACGCGCGCCTCACGGGGGCCGCCTTCGTCCCCAACGACTGCCTTCTGGACACGACCGCCAACCAGATCGCCCTCATCACGGGGCCGAACATGGCGGGCAAGTCCACCTACATCCGGCAGGTGGCGCTGCTCGTCCTCATGGCGCAGACCGGCTCCTTCGTGCCCGCTTCCAGCGCCCGCATCGGCCTCGCCGACCGCATCTTCACGCGCGTCGGCGCCGCCGACGACCTCTCGCGCGGCCAGTCCACCTTCATGGTCGAGATGGTGGAGACCGCCAACATCCTCAACCACGTGACGCCGCGCAGTCTCGTCATTCTCGACGAGATCGGCCGCGGGACCTCCACCTTCGACGGCTTGGCGCTGGCGTGGTCCATCGCGGAGTATCTCCACGACAATCCCGCCGCCAAGGCGCGGACGCTCTTCGCCACCCACTACCACGAGCTGACCGACCTCGCCCTGACCAAGGAGGGCGTCAAGAACTACAACGTGATGGTGCGGGAGCAGGGCGAGGAGATTCTCTTCGTCCGCAAGATCGTCGCAGGCCCCGCCGACAAGAGCTACGGCATCCATGTGGCGCGCCTGGCTGGCCTCCCCAGAAGCGTCATTTCGCGCGCCCGCGAGGTGCTTGAGAACCTTGAGAAGACGGAGTTCAGCGACGAGCTGGCGAAGCAGCCGCGCCTGGCCGCCACCAAGGCCCGCGGCCGCCGCTCCCCTGCCGACGACCCGCGCCAGCTGACCCTCTTCTGAATGCATAGCCAGCCGCCTGCGGCCCCCAACCTGAGCGGGCGCGGGAGGGCCGCGCTCCTGCGCGGCCGATACCGCCGAATTTCCCCAACCTGGGCGGGCGCGGTTGCGGATTTCCCGCGCCGGAGCGGGATGCGCCGCTGGCGCGGCGCCCGCCGGCTTTTCGCCGGCGGCACCCAACCCCGCAAAAGCAAGTTGGCGGCAGGGGAATTCCCAACCCGAGCGGGCGCG
>CACZQQ010000108.1 GCA_902783355.1 uncultured bacterium | reverse complement strand
TTCAAGAGCTTTGTCCAGTTCGCGCAGGAGCGCAAGGACGCCAACGCTCCGAAGGCGATTGCCGACGCGAGGCTTCAGCAGCCGCTCGGTGGCAGCCAAATTGTCGCCATTTCGAAATCGGAGACGGACGAAGTCCACAAGTTCTTCCGCACGTCCGATGAACACGGCGTGAACGACCGTACACGCGACATCTTCAAGAAGGCCATCTTCGACATGTTCGGCGGAGAGGAGAAGATCCCCGCCTCCGTGAAGAAGGCGATGCTGCTTTCCGACTACAACTGCGGCAAGCCGCTCACCGCCCGCCGCATCCTGGCGGTCAAGGCCGCGATTGACGCGGACGGCACGGCCAGGGCGCTTGCGACACGCCAGGCCGTGATCAGGAACCACAGCGGGGCGGCGCCCGGTTCCGACGAGGCGATGCTCGTCGCGGTCGGCGGGCGCTTCACGGCCAGCGAGGTCGAGTTCGCCAAGGGGCTGGCGGTCGTCGGCCACCTGCGCAACATGTCGAAAGGCCTTTCGCCCACCGAGCAGTCCCGCATCTGGAAGAACTTCAACACTATCGGTCAGGATGGCGCCAAGATGTTCGAGACGATGTACCGCATGGCTCTGGAAGTCGTGGCGCACGACGGCGCGGCCGACCTGAATGCCGGCGCCGCGCTCTTCACTCCCGGCAGCAACGCCGTCGTGCGGCTGGCAACGCTTGAATACACGGGCTCCGCCGCATTCAAGGCCGTCGTGTCGTTCCCGGCTGAGAAGCGCATTGCGCTGGCGCGCATCCTCGACCGGTTCCTGGATAAAATCCAGCCAGAGCCCCGTCCGGACGGCAGGGTGGTGGTGCAGGACGATTTCGTGCTGCGGCTGGCGGCGAACATCGACCGGCTTGCCAAGCTCGACTCCGCCGGCAAGCTCGACGCCAAGGAACTTGTCAAGACCTGCTATCCGGAGGTTGCGAAACCCAGGCGCTTCCAATTGGGCAACGCCATGTTCGCCAACGTGGACAACCTGGAATCGGTCCGGAAGTTTAGGGATTTGGTCCGTCTGGGCAAATACTACAGTTTCGAGGACGAAAAATACACCGACGCCATCAACAACGCAGCCCAGGAGCTCCGCAACCGCCTCGGCGAGGATTTCGTGCCGGATGGCGCCAATTTCAATACTCTGGCGCGTGGCGAGGATCTTGTCCAAGACATCGCGGGGCTCGTGGACGAGGCAATCGCGGAAAACCGCGAGGTGGACCTGGACGCCTTCGGCGAGATGGCGTCCAGCCGCATGTTCCCCACCGTCGTGGAACAGCGCATCGGCAAGGTCATGGAGGAGATCGGCAAGTCCAAGGGCGTGACGCAGCCCGGCACCACCATGGCCTCGCAGCTTTTGGCGCGCCAGCCGGAATTGCTGGACGCCTTCCGCAGCGCCAAGACTCCGGCGGAGGCCAACGCCGCCCTGGAGTCCATGCGCGGCGCGATGGAAGCCGCCGTGGAGCGCGAACGCAACTTGAGGGCTCTCATGGCCCCCGCGATCGACAAGGCGGCGGCGATTCTCGCGGAAAAGCTCGGCATCACGCCGGACGAAGCCAAGGCGCAGGTGAGATTCCAGGACAGGCTGGTAGTCAAGCTCCGCGATTTGGTTGTCAACATCCAGAGGGGACTGCAGCCGGGCTGCCGCGAGCCGGACTTCAATCCCAGGCCCCTGTTCGAGGACGTGGCGCAGAAGATCGCGGGCGAATACATTGCCAAATTCGACGAAATCGACGCGATGGAGGGCGTGGACGTCGAACTCAAAAACGTCTGGAAGCGGGACATCGCCCTGGAGCGGAAGCCCACGGAGTTCAACATGGCGAAGACTGCTCGACTCGGCGGCAAGCTGGACGTCGCGGAACTGTCGGCCAAGCTGGCCGACCCCCAGGCGCCGGAGGCGGAGAAGATCGCCGCGATCAAGCGGTTCTGCGACGATGTCGACGCGGCCGGACGCGAGACGTTCGAGGAGTGGGGCGAATTTGGCGCGGACGAAAAGAACTCCACGGTCCAGATGGCCTTGAAGCCGGCGCTGCTCAAGACGCCGCAGTTCCAGCCTCTTCTTGCGAACATCTTCGCCAACGAGGACAACATCCTGTTCCGGGCGCTCCCGGAAGTGGGGGAGCGGCAGTACGTGGTGGTGCAACTGCGCGATCTGGCCATGGAGCCGTAACCTGTCAACTCAAGGAACAGTGGTGCGCGTTCCGGAGTCAGGCCTCATCGCGGCCGTAGCGGCCTTCCCGTGCGCCTCGCTCACGGCAGCGGAGCTCCCGGACGCCTTCAAGAAAAATGGAGTGAAAGGGATCTGTCATGTCCCGCAGGCGGCGAGTATTCGCTATCCTTCGACGAGAACGGCGACCCGCATGTCTCGT
>CACZQQ010000107.1 GCA_902783355.1 uncultured bacterium | reverse complement strand
GTCATTTCGTCAATTCGGCGGCGGTGTGGTTGAACTCGAAATGGCACGGGGGAGTCATTTCGTCAATTCGGCGGCGGTGTGGTTGAACTCGAAATGGCACGGGGGAGTCATTTCGTCAATTCGGCGGCGGCGGTGTGGTTGAACTCGAAGAGGGCGTAGCCGTCGAGGCCTGCGTTGCGCAACGTCAGGATCTGGCGGTTGACCTCGGCCTTGTCGAGGGCGAATCCCGCCATGCCGATGCCTGGCCGGACCTTGCCGGCGGCCGCGTTCCGGCCGCCTAGCTGCGTCTGCAGGCGCTCAAGATCGCCCTTGAAGAGGGCCGCCGTGGGACGGTAGCACATGGGGCAGACGAAATCGACGGTGCCGTTCTGCAGCCATGCGGGCCACTCCTGTCCGACGGCGCTGCGCGCGTTGGCGGGGTCGGGGTAGACGGCCGCCGAGACCTGCAGCCCGTAGCGGCTCTGGCGCGCCGCCTTCGAAAGTTCGTCCGCCAGCGAGGTGATCTGCGCCCGCCGGAAGACGTCCCAGGCATTGCGCAGCGCGGCGTTCTCGACGAGGCAGTCCGGCCAGCGGTCGAGAGGCGCGCCGCCGCGGCTCTTCTCGAAGGCATGGCGGCAATTCTCGCAGTAGCAGTATTCGCTGCCGGCGTAGCGCAGCATGTCCAGATGGATCCCGTCGACGGCGTATTTCGTGCAGATTTCCGCGACGAGATTCTTCAGGAGGCGGCGGTTGGCGGGATTCGAGGGGCACAGCCACGGGACGGTCTGGCCGTTGCGCTTGCACTGCAGGCGCCCCGCCTCCTCAAGCGACTTGCGCGTCGCCGCCGGCGCGTCCGCCACGGAAAGCACTTTCATCCATGGGTGGACGGACATCTGGCGGCGCCGCGCAGAGGCCAGGCACGCCGCCAGCGCGTCCTCGTTGGCGGCAAGCCCCGCCGCACGCGGCACGAAGCGGCTCGCGTAGGCGGCGCCGTAAGGCGTCAGGACGCAGGGCAGGGCGCAGTTGAGCTGGGCGGCCGCCATCCGCGCGGCGGTCTGCTCCCATGTCAGGCCTGGCAGCCCCTGCGGGTTGTTGAGCCATGCGGCTCGCCAGACAGGCGCGGGCAGGGCGGCCGCCGCGGCACCGCCGATGGCCTCGTCCGCCAGGAGGCTGTGGAATTGGCGGATGGCGGCCAGCAGGCCCGGATAGTCGTGCTGCACGGCGCGGTCGCCGGCCTTCTTGAGGGCCGCCTGCGAGGCGGCGTGGCTGGCGCTGCGCGGCGCGTTGGCGAGGGTGAAGCGCGCATGGCGCAGCAGTTCGTTGGCGGCGTTTTGGCGCAGGTTGGGGCAGAACTCCTCCGCGAAGGCCGCCAGCACGGGAATGGCGCGGGCGGGGTCCTGGTTCAGGTAGACATGCGTCATCCAGAAGCCCTTGGGCGAAGAAAGGATGGCGGGGACGGCGCTCTTGCGTCCGGAGGCGTCGTTCCAATAGCCGCGCACCTTGCAGCCCTTGGGCAGCGCGGCCGCGTCGACGCCGATGCAGGCGCTGGAGCGCTGGCCGAAGGCGGCGCCGCCCGTCGTCTGGAGGCCGCCGAAGTCGCTCTTGCGGAATTTGCCCTGGGGGAAGCCCGCCGCCTCCGCCAGGGGCGGGGGCAGGAGGTAGAAGGCGCCGAGGCGGCCGCCGCCGCGCAGGTAGCCGGCGACCACGGACTGCGCGTGCGGCTGGAGCGTCTCCGCCGAGACGGCCAGCAGGCACGAATAGCCGCGCAGGGTCTCCAGCAGGCAGTCGTCCTCCTCGACGACGGCGGGGTAGATGCCGCCGGCGGCCAGCGCGTTGCCCAGATGGCGCAGATAGAGGGCGGCGGCGCGGCGTGCTTCGGCGGGCGCCTCCGCCGTCCCTGCGCGCAGCATGGCCAGGGGCACGTTGGCGTCGATGAAGTCGATGGCGGCGAATTGCCAGCGGAAGGTGCCGGCGGCGCCCGGCCAGGCGGTGAAGCGCAGCCGTCGCGCATTGCGCCATGAGGAGCACGCCTCCTGCTCCGGCATGAGCGCGCTCTTGGGGATGGTCACCTCCTCCCACGAGCCGGGGGACGACGGCGCCACCGAGGCCGAATACCAGCCGCCCTCCACGTTCACGTGGACGAGCAGTTCGCTGGCCAGGTCGGCGTTGAGGCAGCGGAAGCGGAGGCGAAGCCCCGCGCAGCGGGAGAGGTCGTGCCGCAGCGGCAGGTCCCAGCAGGCGCGCGAGGCCTTCGCGCCGCTGAAGACCGCCTTCAGCTCCAGCAGGGGCGTCTCGCGCCCCACGATGGCGGGCGCCGCGGCGCTGCCGCTGGCCACCGCGTCGAAGGCGCCCTTGCGCAGGTCCAGCGGCGCGGCGGACAGCGTCCACGCAAGGAGAATTAGGAAAAGGGGGCCTCGGAGTAGTCGCATGTTGTGTTAGGGACGCGCGAATGTGCGGAATGTGCGTTACATTAAGCCGATTTAACTTGCGGAAGGTATTTTAGCGTACAATATCCGCAATCGGCCAACTTTTGCTTCGCAGAATACAAAAAATGATCGACCTCCATTCACATAGCACCGCCTCCGACGGCTCCTTCACGCCGACGGAGCTCATGCGGCTGGCCTCGGAGAAGCGCCTCAAGGCCGTCGCGCTGACCGACCACGACACCCTGGACGGCCTTGACGAGTTCATGGCCGCCGCCGCGCAGTTCCCCAGGGTCGAGGCCGTCCCCGGCATCGAGCTGGCCGCCTGCGACGACATCAACCCCAACCACAGCTTCCACATCGTCGGCCTCTATCTGGGCGGCGACGCCGGCATCCTCAAGGAGCTGCTGGCGGACGTCATCCGCTGGCGGCAGGAGCGCAACCTCGCCATCGTGGAGCGGCTGCGCGCCGCCGGCGTCCCCATCACCGTGGAGCACGTGCGCGAATGCGCCGGCCACGGCGTCATCGGGCGGCCGCACATCGCGCTGGCGCTGGTCAAGTGCGGCTTCGCCAACGACGTGCAGAACGCCTTCGACCGCTGGATCGCGACAGGCAAGCCCGGCTACGTGCGCCGCCGCCTGCCCACGCCGGCGGAGGCCATCGCCGCCATCCACTCCATGGGCGGCGTCGCCATCTGGGCGCATCCCTTCACCCGCGGCAACTTCTCCGTGGCCAAGATCCGCGAGTTCGCCGTGGAACTCAAGGACATCGGGCTGGACGGCATCGAGGCCTACTACGTCCTCCACACGCCCGTCCAGCAGCGCAATGTCTGCGAAATCGCGCGCGCGACGGGCCTCATGGTCTCCGGCGGCTCCGATTTCCACGGCGACCGCTTCAAGCGGCTCGACCTGGGCACCGGCTACGGCGGCCTCAACGTTCCCGACTTCCTGCTGGAACCCATCCGCAGCGCCGCCCTCGCCAGAAAGCGGTAGGCCGCCGCCGCCGCCGCTTCGCACCGCGTGCCCGCCCCGTGGCGCAGGATTCACTTGCAGGGATATATTTAGTCACGTGACACGAAAGAAGGGCCAGAGTGGCGGAATTGGCAGACGCAAGAGACTTAAAATCTCTCGGCCGCAAGGTCTTACGGGTTCGATTCCCGTCTCTGGTACCAGCCAAGTTTGCGTGAGGACCTCCTGAAGACGATGCCCTATACGACCAGACATACACTTTTGCGGCAGATGCGCGAGGGCGACGAGAAGGCCTGGTTCACCTTCCGCGAGTTCTACAAGCCCCTCATCGCCACGCGCGGCAGGGACTACCGCCTCAGCGCCGACGAGATCGAGCAGCTCATCCAGAATGTCCTGCTGACCGTCCACAAGGAGCATGTCCTGACAAACTACGACAGGTCGCGCGGCAAGTTCCGCGACTACCTGCGCACCATCACCTCGCGCCAGGCGGCGCGCCTGATCGCGCAGCGGCCGGACGCGCGCGTCGGCGTCGAGGAGGGCGACGCCGTGGACGAGGGCCCCGACCCCAAGTGGGAGGCGGAGTGGCGCGAATTCATTACGCAGAAGGCGCTGGAGGAACTCAGGGCCACGGTGGACACCAAGGCCTACATGGCCTTCGAACTGCACGCCCGCCAGGGGCGCCCCGCCGCGGAGGTCGCCAAGCTGCTCGACATCTCCGAGAACCAGGTCTATCTCGCCCGCTCCCGCGGCGTCGCGAAACTCCAGAGCATCGTCAGGAATCTTCGCGAGGAGCTCGGAGGATAGGAGGGGCGCGGGATGCTGGAGCCGGACAGCACATTCGGAGGCTGCCGCGTCGTGTGCCGCTGCGGACACGGCGCCTACGGGACGGTCTATCTGGCGGAGGACGCCATGGGGCGACGCGTCGCCCTCAAGGTCTTCGATTCGCCGGAGGCGGGCGAGCGCGAGCTCAAGGGCGTCCGCCACTACATGTCGCTGCAGGCGGAGGGCGCGCCGCTGATTGTCATCCACCATGTGGGCATCGAGGACAGGCGGCTCTACTATGTGATGGAGGCGGCGGACAATGCCGCGCCGGCGGAAAGCGGCCAATATCAGCCAGACACGCTGTCGCTGCGGCTGAAGCGCAAGGGGTGCCTTTCGCCAGGGGAGGCCATCCGCGTCGTCTCGCGCCTGCTGGAAGGCGTCGAACTCCTGCACCGTAATTCGCTTATCCATCGGGACATCAAGCCGGAGAACATCCTCTTTGTGCATGGTGAACCCAAACTGGCCGATCCGGGCATGGTCGGCGACTTCAGCAAGACGCTCTCGCTGGCGGGCAGCCTCGGCTTCATCCCGCCGGAGCTCTTCTCCGCCGCCGTGCGGCCCTCGCCCAACAGCGACCTCTACGCCCTCGGCAAGGTCCTCTACTGCGCGACGACGGGGGAGGAGGCGGGCGCCTTCCCC
>CACZQQ010000106.1 GCA_902783355.1 uncultured bacterium | reverse complement strand
GCTTTCCCGGAACGGAGGAAGGCGCCGCCGCCCGCAACCGCCTGCGCCTGCCGCGCATCGTCCTGCGCCAGTCCTGCGGCGTTCCCGCCTTGGACGCCGCCGCCCAGCGCGCCCTTCGGAAGAGCCTGCGCAACGCCTATGTCGGCGACAGGCCGCCGGACGCGGGCAGCATCACCCTCAGCATCAGTTGGTAGCGCCTATGTCAGTGGCCGATGGATTGATTCTCTACACGCTGATTCTTGTCGTGGCCGCCGTTTTGGCGTGGCTCAACGACACGCTCTGGTACAGCAACCACGACTGGAGCATCTCCAAGTCACGCCTCATGAGCTGCGGCAAATGCGGCCATGTCTTCCTGCTGGGGCGGCAGTGCCTCGACCGTCGCTGCCCCGTCTGCGGCGCGCGCGCCCACCATTTCCGCATGCCCTATTCGGGCGTCCATGAGACGATGGTCCGCCGCGCGAACAACCTGAAGGGGTAGGGCAGGCTCATGCGCATCGTCAGCGGCTACGCCGGCGGCATCCGCCTGGAAGTCCCCAGGGAC
The DNA here is from genome assembly GCA_902783355.1 of uncultured bacterium. Next base: position 2,320 of record CACZQQ010000106.1, on the reverse strand, counting down.
GGCGACATCCGCCCCACGGAGGACAAGGTCAAGGAGTCGCTCTTCGCGACGCTGGGCGACCTGCGTGGCCGCCGCGTCCTCGACCTCTTCTCGGGAACAGGCGCCCTTGGGCTGGAGGCGCTTTCGCGGGGGGCCTCGGAGGTCGTCGCCGTGGAGGCCGACCCGCGCCATGGCGCGTCCATCGAGCGCAATCGCGCGGCCGTCCTCAAGGCCATGGGGAGCCACGCCGCCGAGGCCGGCCACCGCCTCATGCTTTGCGACGTGAAGGCCGCCCTCCGGCAGCTGGCCGATGGCGCCTTCGACCTCATCCTGGCCGATCCGCCCTATCAGGTTCCCGAAGGGCATTTCGGCGGCAGGGAGCTTCTCCTTTCGCAGGACGCGTGCCGGGTGGCGGCGGACGGCGCCCTTCTCATGCTGGAGCACGCCACCGCCACCGTCGGGCTGCCATGGGCGCCGGACGGCCCCTGGCGCCTCCTGAAGAGCCGCTCCTTCGGCATCCGCACCGTCTCCTTCGCCCGAAAGGCGGAGGTTAACTCTTAACTTGTTTGTATAGAGGTAGTTATGGATTTCAGTGAATTGCTCAGGCGCCGCACTGTCCGCCGCTTTGCCCAGGAGCCCTTGAAGAAGGAGGAGGTTCGCGCCATTCTGGAGGCGGCACGCCTGGCCTCCTGCGCCGCCAATCTCCAGCGCCTGCGCTACATCGCGGTCATGGAGCCGTCGCTTGTCGCCGCCATCCTGCCGCACACCGCCTTTGGCATGATGGTGCATCCGAAGCGGCAGCCTGTCGCAGGCGTGACCTCGCCGACGGCCTTCATTGCGGTCTGCTCCACATGCGACCCCAACGAGAGCCTCCATGCGGATGCGGGCGCCGCCATCCAGAGCATGGAGTTCGCCGCCTGGAACCTCGGCATCGGCGCCACGTGGCTTGGCTCCCACAAGCAGGCTGAAATCGCCGCGCTGCTGGGCGTCGAGAAGCCCGGACGCATCCTCTACATGGTCGCCCTGGGGCGACCCGGCGAGACCCCTTGCCGCGAGGATGTCGACGCCGACGCCTCCGTCAAATACTATCTGGATGCCGACGACTGCATCCACGTCCCCAAATACACGGTGGACGCCATCACCACGTGGAAATAAGACGGCCCGCGCGATGGACGCGCAGCCGCCTATGCGTGCGCAAGCCAGCTTTTCGCCTGCGCTTCGGTCAAGTTGAAGTTCTGGCGCAGGGCGGCGATGATGGTCTCGCTAGGCATGTCCATGGCCAGCAGCGTGTTGGCCATGCGCCGCGCCCCCTCCGCGAGGCCCTCCTCGCGCCCTTTTGCGAGGCTTTCCTCACGGGTCTGTTCGTCCCAGAGTTCATCCAGGGTCTTGAAGGTTGTCTGCATGTCTATGCCTCCTTGTCGTATGGGGTTGTGAACGAGTTCGGCGAGTTTTTCCTGTCCCCTTTTGGGCAACAGGGCAAGCAGCAGCCTTAATGAACGTTCGTCCGGCTCCTTGAAGGAGGGGCAGTTCTTGAGGAAATCCAGGGCGCTGTGCTTGTCGTTGCTGACTTTGACATAATGTAGCATGTCTCCGAGTTTTGTATGGAACCTAGCGAAGTCGTTGTCGCCTATTTTGCATGGTTCCAATAGGTTGAGCCTGTAGTCGGCGGCGAATTCTCTGAGGCGTGGATCAGGGAAGTCGACGAGCTCGTGGAGGGTTAGGGGCGCCGTCCAGGGATGGGGGCTCCAGTAGACGACAATCGTGATCACGGGCGGCACGCGATCGCCGGGGCAGACCTTTGACGCAAAGTGCATCCCCTGCCTTCCCGCTTCCGCATTACGGCCGGCCAACGCCTTGAAACTGTCGTTGTAGGAGCAAGTGTCATATGTCAGGCAGCGCAGGGGCATGGTTGGATCCTGTGACGCCTGGTTCTCTATCCCGAAGAGTGCGTAGGTCACGCCGTCCTGCCGACAGAGGACGGCCCGCTTCAGCACGTCCCGCCGACGGCTGGCGTCGCCGCCGGACGAGACGCTTTCCGGCAAAGGCGTCAAACTGTCCGGTCGCAGGACCTGCTCGCCGTTGAAGAGGCGGTAATTGAAGAGGTCGGCGAAGAGATGGGTGTCCTGGAAGTACTCGCGGCTGGCATCGTCTAGGTCAAACATGGATTTGCCCCTGTGCCTTTATGTGTGATGTTGAATTTTTCTATAATATATCCATAATTTATATATTGCAAGTTAAAAAAACTAGTTTTGTTAAATTTAGCTTATTTATAATATATTCTATAACATTTATCAATCATTTTGCACGATTCTTCTTTGCTTTTGTCAGGTGGACTGGACGG
>CACZQQ010000105.1 GCA_902783355.1 uncultured bacterium | reverse complement strand
GTGCTCGAGGCGGGAGTTGAACCCGCACGGGTGTTACCCCATTAGGCCCTCAACCTAACGCGTCTGCCAATTCCGCCACCCGAGCAAACTTTGTTTTGTTTCGTAAAACAAGCGTACTATATCCGCGAAACGCGGTTTTGCAAGCGGGGAGCCTCAAAATGGAGGAAAAAACTCACGCCTCACCGAAGAGCTGCGCCAGCAGGCCGGGGACGGTGGCGGCGGATTTCAGGAGGCCGGCGTAGGCGGCCGTGGTGAAGCCCTCGTCGATGGAGCGCTTCAGGAGGGCCAGCAGCCCGTCGTAGAAGCCGTCGATGTTCAGGACGCCGATGGGCTTCGGCGTGCGGCCGTGGATGCCGTCGATCTTGGCCTGCTCCAGCGCGTCGAAGAGCTCGTCCCATGTGCCGAAGCTGCCAGGCAGGGCGACCACCGCGTCCGCCAGCGACAGCATCATCGCCTTGCGCTCGGAGAGGTCTTCCGTGATGTGTGTCTCGCTCAGGCCCGGATAGAGGAACTCCCTGGGCAGGCTCTTGGTGAAGACGCCGACGACATGGCCGCCGTGGGAGAGCACCTCGTCGGCCAGGACGGTCATGGTGCCCTCGCGGGAGCCGCCAAAGACAAGCGTCCAGCCGCGCCGCGCAATCTCGCGCCCCAGGTCGCGCACGGCCGCCACGTAGGCGGGGTTCGCGGGCGTCGTCGCCCCCAGATAGACGGCTATCCGCCTGCTCATGCCTGCGCCTCCTTGTGCTTCTTCAGGAGAATGAGGCCGACGCAGAAGAGGGTTCCGGAGACGAGCTTCAGGGCGGCGCTGCCGAAGAAGATGGTGGTGGGCGTGAAGCGGCGCATCAGGAGGCCCGCCAGCACGCTGGCGACGCCGGTGGTGTAGTTGAGCAGGGCCAGGCGCACCGTGGTGAAGGCCCCCATGACCTCGTTGGGGACGACCTCGTAGTGCGCCAGCGGGACGGCGGAGGCCTCGATGGGCTTGGCGACCATGTAGATGAAATAGAAGCCCAGGAAGAGGGCGGGGCTCTGCGTCAGGATGGTGCCCATCAGGCTGAAGGCGATGACGACGCAGCTGACGGGAATCATGATGACGGCGCCGAAGCGGTCCATCGTCAGCCCGAGGATGAGATTGCCCAGGAAGGGGGCGCATGTGCCCGCGAGGGCGACGTAGCCTGCATAGACGGGCGGCAGGTCGAGGCGCTTCAGCGCAATCCAGAAGATGAAGACCCCCACGCCGTCGCCAATGCCGCGCAGCAGGTTCGCCGGCATCATGATCTTGAACTCCCGCATCGTGAAGATCTTCTTCAAGTCGTTGAGGAAGGAGGGCTTGGGGCGGACGGCGGGCTGCGCGCCCGCCAGGTCGGGAAGCTCCGTGTAGAGGAAGGTCATCAGCGAACTGACGGCAACGGCGGCGACGGAGATGACGGAGCCCGCCAGAAGCGCCGTGTGGATGTCGAAGGACTTGGCCAGCCAGGTCACCACCAGCCCCGTCCCGATGCCGAGGATCCCCTGGGCCATGCCGCTGATGCTCGTGTAGCGCCCGCGGATGGAGTTGTGCATGACGCGGCAGTTCACCGCGCCGTCCAGCCCCAGGCGCACGATGTTCGGGCCGGAGACCAGGAAGCCGACGATCATCCGTGTGACGAGGATGAAGGTCACGGTGCGGAACTTCTCCGGCCCCAGGCAGAAGATGAGCGGGGGCAGGAAGATGCCCATGGAGCCGATGAAGGTCGTCCAGGCGAAGGCGCGGAGGCGGTTGCGGACGCGGTCGACAAGGGGCGTCAGCAGCAGGGTCAGCAGGGGATTGACGATGAAGGTGCCCGGGATGTCGTAGGGCGCCTGCATCTCCGGCGTGATGCCGCGCTCGTGCAGGAAATTCGTCATCAGCGTGCCGGGCAGCTGGTAGTGGATGTTCAGCACGCTGGTGCGCCCAAGGCTGGTCCAGAGGTTCTTCTCCTCGCGCTTGTCCTTGGTCAGATGTCCGAAGAAGTTGAGGCAACTAAGAAAGGCCATGGCAGTAAGATAGATGGTTAGGCGGTGGCTTCTTTATGCTTCTTCAGGAGAATCAGGCCCAGGCAGTAGAGGGTGCCCGCCATCAGCTTGATGGCGGCGCTGCCCGCGAAGATGGTGACAGGCGAGAACCACCGCATCAGGACCTGCGCCAGCACCGCCGAAATGCTGCCCGTGATGGTCAGAAGCCCCAGGCGGACGGTGCTGAAGGCGCCCATGACCTCGTTCGGAACCACCACGTAGTGCGCCAGCGGGATCGCCGACGCCTCCACGGGCCGCGCCACCCAGTAGACGAAGAGGTAGATGATGAAGAGGAGCGGGCTTTTCGTGAGGATGGTGCCCATCAGGCAGGCGGCGATGACGGCGCAGCTGGCGGGGATGACGATCACCGCGCCGAAACGGTCCATCGTCAGGCCGAGGATGAGGTTGCCGATGAAGGGGGCGCAGACGGTGGCGATGGTGACGTAGCCCGCGTAGACCGGCGGCAGCTCCAGCCGCTTCAGGGCGACCCAGAAGATGATGGCGCCGACGCCGTCGCCGAGCCCGCGCAGGACGTTCGCGGGCATCATGATCTTGAACTCCTTCATGTTGACGATCTTGGCGAGGTCCTTCATGAAGGAGCCCTTCTTCTTGACGACGGGCGCGCCCGCCAGGTCGGGCAGCTCCTCGTAGAAGCGGGTCAGCCACGCGCCGATGAGGAGGGTCACGCAGCTGACGGCGGAGCCCAGCAGGAGCGCCTGCTGGATGCTGAAGCACTTGGCGACCCAGGTGACGAAGATGCCGACGCCTATGCCGACGACGCCCTGCACCATCCCGTTGATGCTGGTGATGCGTCCGCGGATGGAGTTGTGGATGACGCGGCAGGCGACCGCGCCGTCCAGCCCGCTTCGGGCGATGTTCATGACGGTGGCCCACCAGCCGAAGAGCATCTGCGTGATGAGGATGAACTTGACGGAGCGGAAGCTCTCCGGCCCCAGGCAGAAGATGAACGACGGGATGAACAGCGTCATCGTGCCAAGGAATGTCAGCCATGAATAGGCGCGGATGCGGTTCTGGATGCGGTCGATGAACGGCGTCACCAGAATGGTGGCCAGAGGGGCTATGACGAAGGAGGAGGGGATGCCGTAGGGGCCCTCCATCTCAGGCGTGATGCCGCGCTCGTGGACGAAGTTGGTCCAAAGGGCGCCCGGCAGGTGGTAGTGGATGTTCAATATGCTTCCGCGCCCAAGGCCGACCCAGATGTTCTTCTCTTCCTTCTTGTCTTTCGTTATGAAGCGGAACGGGTTGTATCTCTCAAGTAAGGACATGGCGGCAGGGTGTTGGGGCTTGCGGGGTGGCGTGGACACGGGCGGCGGAGGTCTCTCCGGGCGCGACCTATAAAATACACCGCGGAACGAACATTAGCAACTCCGCCGCGAAACTTGCCGGCGCAAAGCCGCGTCGCCACTTGACTTTTTTCGTTTCAGTGCTATTGTAGAGCGATGCCGAAAATCGGCAGCAACCTTTCCATTTGGAGGAGATTCGCAATGAAGAACGAAGAGGTCACACGTCTTTTCGAATCGCAGTCGGACGCCTTTGCACAGACCGCCGCGCTCTTGCAGCGCGTCATGCCTCCGTATTTCTTCCAAAGTGTTACACCGCAAGAACTTACGTCCATCATCCTGATGGCTATGGACATCGGGAACAAGTCCGGCATCCAGAAGATCGAGCGGCCGGAGAGCATCCTGATGGTCTATCTGCGCCGCCCCGACTGCACGCCCGTGACGACCAGCCGCCAGTTCGCCGGCAAGCGCATCCTCAAGTCCGTCGTCCACCAGTCGAAGCCGCTGAACGACGCGGGCGACATCCTCGTGGTCGAGCAGGTCACCAAGGAGACGGCGCAGGCGGAGACCGCCCCGCGCTTCACGCTGGAGCAGATCCGCGCCGAATACAGGCGCCAGTTCGGCGAGGTGCCCGACAACCTGGCGGACGCCGTGGAGGCGCTCTGCTGGCGCGACGGCGTCGGCGACCTCGACCTGACGCGCATCGCCGCCCGCCTCCGCTTCGCCTGCGAAGTGACGCGCCGCGACTACAGCCTCACCGAATTCGAGCTGCTCGACAACGGCGAATACCGCATCACCATGGCCATGGCCGTCGTCGCCCGTTCGGAGGGCCTCTACGCACGCACCCTCGAACTCCTGGCCGCCAACGGCTTCGCGGTGACGCGCTCCTACCTGCGCAACTTCCTGCGCGGCGGCGCGCCCGACGACTTCCGCCACAAGGCCGTCCGCATCAACACCTTCTATGCGCAGCCCGCCGCCCCGAAGGCGGTGACGCCCGACTTCCTGGCCAACCTGCGCCGCGAACTCAACGAACTCTCCTGGAGCATCCTGCCGGAACTCTTCGAGCAGGAACTGCTCATGCGCCACGGCTTCTGCTACGCCTCGCTGAACCTGCTGTGCGCCGCCTCCGAATTCGTCCACTCGCAGCTCTCCTTCGTGGACCGCAACGCCTACACCCTGCCTGAAATCCAGCGCTTCATGGCCACCTACCCCGCCATCCTGCGCCGCCTCGCCGACGCCTTCGAATCCCGCTTCAACCCGAAGGGCGAGACACTCGACTTCGAGGCCGAGCTGAAGGCCGCCGAGGCGGAGATCGCCGGCATCAACAGCGGCATGGCCGAAAAGGACGCCAAGGTGAAGGTCGTCCTGGGCAGCGTGGCCGACTTCTTCCGCAACATCCGCAAGACCAACTACTTCTCCGAAAAGAAGACGGCGCTGGCCTTCGGCGTGGACCCCGCCTTCATGGACCACTACAGCGCCCTCACGCCCGCCTACCGCAAGGCCTTCCCGCCCGAAAACCCCTTCGGCGTCTTCTACTTCTGGCGCCGCAACGCCAGCGGCTTCCAGGTCCGCTTCGCCGAAATCGCACGCGGCGGCTGGCGGACGGTCGCGCCCCGCCCCGCCCAGTCACGCCTGGAGCGCGGCGACGCCTTCGAACAGGCCCGCTGCGAACTCTTCCGCGAATGCTTCGTCCTGGCCAACACGCAGCACAAGAAGAACAAGGACATCTACGAGGGCGGCTCCAAGATGGTCACCCTCCTGCGCCTCACGGGCGAATACGACTTCAAGACCGAACTGTGGAGCAGCCAGCGCGCCGTCTTCGAGGCCTTCCTCTCCCTCATCAACTACAACGACGACGGCACGCTGCGCGACGGCGCCATCGTCGACCGCCTCGGCCGCCGCGACATCATCGAGATCGGCCCCGACGAGAACATGTTCGACGAGATGATCTCCTGGATGGGCGACCGCGCCGAGGAGGCCGGCTACACCCTGCGCTCAGGCATCATCTCCGGCAAGGTGGACACCGGCATCAACCACAAGCACTACGGCGTCACCTCCTTCGGCGTCTACCAGTACCTCATGCGCACGCTGCAGCATCTCGGCATCGACGCCAAGGCGGACGCCTACAGCGTCAAGCTCTCCGGCGGCCCCTTCGGCGATGTCGCCGGCAACATGATCAAGCTGCTCAACGCAAAGGAGAAGGACGGCGCCTACACGCTGCCCAGGCTGAAGATCGTCGCCGTGACGGACGGCCCCGCCGCCGTCTACGACCCCGACGGCATCGACCGCGCCGAACTCTCGCGCCTCGTCCATGCCGCCAACCTGGACGGCTTCGCGCCTGAAAAGCTGCGCGGCGAAGGCGCCTACATGATCTTCAACCAGCCCGATGCGGAGGGCACCTACCCCATGGCCTCCGTCAAGGGCGGCAAGCTGCAGCGCACGCGGATCCCGCGCGACACCTTCATGCGCATGTTCCAGAACAACATCTGCCAGGAGGCGGATGTCTTCATCCCGTGCGGCGGCCGCCCCCAGACCATCAACGCCGGCAACGTGGCGGCCTACGCACCGGACGGCAAGCCCTCCTCACGCGCCATCGTCGAGGGCGCCAACTCCTTCATCACGCCCGACGCGCGCGTCACCCTCCAGAAGATGGGCGTCGTCATCGTCAAGGACGCCTCCGCCAACAAGTGCGGCGTCATAACTTCTTCGTATGAAATACTTAGCGGCCTGCTTCTGGAGAAGGACGAGTTCAAGGCCGTCCACGCGGAGCTCGTCAAGGAGATTCTGGACAGGCTGGCCTTCTGCGCACGGCGCGAGGCGGAGTGGCTCTTCCACGAGTTCACCCTGCGCGGCGACGCCCTCATGACCGACTTGAGCGACGAGCTGGCCAACGCCATCAACCGCCACAAGCACGAGCTGGGCCTCCTGCTGGCAGAGCATCCCGAATACGCCACGGACGCCCTGCTCTTCCGCCATCTGCCGCCCCTCTTCAAGACGCGCTTCGCGGAACGCCTCCAGCGCATCCCGCCGGCCTACCGCCGCGCCATCGCCGCCGTCGAGGCCGCCCTTGAAATCGTCTTCCGCAAGCGGCTGACCCTCGAGGACGAACTGCGCCAGATCGCAGGACGATAAGACGCAAGGACGCATGTCGCTTGTCGCCCGTCGAACCGCCTGTCGCACGTCGCATGTCGCATGTCCTTGAAAGAAAACGCTCCAGCAAGGACACGTGACTGGCGACATGCGGGGCAAATCCGCCGCCCGTCTCACGACGGGAAGGGATTATTGCACCTTCACAGGGACTGATGTATGCGCCTGAAGCACCGTCGTCCAACGCGCGACAGCCTCCTTCGGGGCGAAATCCGCCGTATAGGCGGGCGCCCTGCCGAGGCGTTGCGCCTTGCCGACACCCAGCGGATGATAGGGCTCCACATCGATGCCTAGCGGATGCGACAGTGCATTCGCCAGGTCGGCGATGGCGGCCAAGTCATCGTCCGCATCGTTGAGGCCTGGCACGAGAGGGCAGCGCAGACGATAGGCCGCATGATGAGAGTCGATATAGTATAAGTTATTTATAATCAATGAATTATCACATCCAGCAAGGCGACGGTGCTTTTCCGCGTCCACGACCTTGACATCCCACAGGAAGAGGTCGACCAGCGGCAGCAGTTCTTCCAGGAGCGGTGTGTCTGCAAAGCCGCATGTCTCGACGGCGGTATGGAGGCCCGCCGCCTTCGCCTTCTCCAGCAGTTCGCGCGTGAAGGCGAACTGCGCCAGCGGCTCGCCGCCCGACAGCGTCATGCCGCCGTTGGAGCTCTCGTAGAAGGGCCTGTCCTTGAGCACATTGGCGAGCACATCGTCCGTCGTTTTCTCTTCGCCGCACACCTCCAGCGCCTCGTTGAGGCAGGCTTGCGCACAGGCGCCGCACGCCGTGCAGGCCACGCGGTCGAAGCGGTGCCCTTCAGAGGTGACCGCATGGCAGCCGTGTGGACAGGCGGTTGCGCAACGGCGGCATCCCGTGCACTTCTCCGCTGAAAAGAGAATCTGCGGGCGCGGCGACCACGATTCGGGGTTGTGGCACCATACGCAACGCAACGGACATCCCTTCAGGAAGACGGTGGTGCGGATGCCCGGCCCGTCGTGGACGGAGAATTTCTGTATGTCGAAGACGATGCCAGATGCAGCCATGGGATGAGGTTCAGAGGGAATTGACCGTGCGCAATCGCCTTGTCCTGAATGGATTCCGTCAGATTCACGAATGTGGCGGAGAATCAAGTCTGGGAATCCGCTTGTTCATGGCGCCGCCCTTGCGCCACGGCTCAAATGAACAAAAAGGGCGCCTGCATTGTCGCAGACGCCCCGTTTATCTGCACAATTTAGAAGGTCATGTTCAGCAGCGTGCCAGTGGCATCCCAATAGAACCACTTGCCGGCGTAGTAGTCGGAGCTAGCCTGGAACATGGCGTTCATGTTGACGGGGCGCATCGCTTCGGCATGGCCGTCGAAGAAGTTCATGTTCACACTGTCAGCATGGCGCGCCTGGATGTGCTGCGTCAAACCTGAATCCGGACGGTAGGCCATGAAGTACTGGCCGCCCGTCGCCGAATTGTAGCTGTCCATCTGGTTCATGGCAGTGGAGGGCTGGGTGAGCAGCTTGGTGTTGATGCCGCGGAACTTGCCGCCGTCGTAGAGTGCGATGGAACCGTACTTGAAGAAGCACCAGGTGGCCGCACCTTCGACAACGGTGCCGTAGGTCTCGAGTTCTTGGCTGCCGTTTGCCCAGGCAGGTGGCTGAGCCGCGGGGCAGTAGAGCGATTTCGAAAGATAGGAAACGTAGCCATCGTCGACGAAAAGGTCGCCCCACGCACTGATGTTGGCGATGATGCCCTTCAGCTTGCCGGTGGGCGCATGCCATGCGTAATAGGCGACGAAGCCGGTGTTGTCGTCGGCG
>CACZQQ010000104.1 GCA_902783355.1 uncultured bacterium | reverse complement strand
GCCTGCTCGGCGGCCAGGTCGTGGAAGTTCCGCCGGTAGAGGCCGACGATGTAGGCGTGGTATTCCTGCGCGGAAGAGATGCCGTCCGGCAGGGGTGTCGCGTGCGGCACCTGCTCCTGGGCGGCGAGGGGGAGAAGCGCCAGCAGGAGCGCCAGCGCCAGAAGGACGGGGCCTTGGGGGATTGCTTTGGTCATGGGCGAGGTTATTCGGTGGGCAGGGCGTCCTCCGGCTTGATGGCGGCGAAGGAGACGTTCCAGATGTCGGCCTGGCGGCAGATGTCCAGGACATGGAGGAGCTGCTGGCAGTTGGTCTTGCGGTCGGCCCGGAGGATGACGGGCTGGCTCTTGAAGGTCTCGGAGATCTGCGTGAGGAGGTTGAGCAGCGTCTCGTCGGAGACCTGGCGGCTGTTGATGAAGACGCGTCCCTCCTCGTCGATGTTCAGGATGACCTCGCCGTACTGGCGCTGCTGGGACGTAGCCGTCTGCGCCGTGGGGACGGTGATGTCCATCTTGTTCTCCCACTGGGCGAAGATGGTGGCCGCCATGAAGTTGATGAGAAGGATGAAGATGATGTCGAGCATGGGCGCCATCTGGAAGCCCGGGCTCCTCTCCTGGATGCCTTTCCTGAAATTCATCGCGTCTCCTCCCTATTTGGCCTCGGAAGCGCCGTCCTGACGGGCGGCGGTGGCCTGGACGTAGCGTCGCAGGACGCCTGCGCATTCGGTCTCCAGCAGGCCGACGAGCCGGTTGAGACGCCCGCGGAAGAGGGCGTAGGCGACCATGGAGGCGATGCCGATGATGAGGCCGCCGAAGGTGGTGAACATGGCCTGCGAGACGCCGCTGGCCAGGCGGTCGGCCTTGTTGATCATGTTCAGGCCGCTCTCCAGGCCGCTGAAGGAGACCATCATGCCCCAGACCGTGCCCAGAAGCCCCACCATCGGGGCGATGCCGCCCACGTCCATCAGGTATTGCAGCTGGCCCCAGATGCCGGAGACCTGGCGGGCGCCTTCGTCCTCTAGCGCCTTGAGCATGGCTTCGTGGTCGGCCGCCACGGCGCTTCCGGCGTCGTGGCGCGCGCAGGCCGCCAGCAGGATCCGGCCGGCCGCGGACTGCTCCTTGGCGCACAGCTCCTGGAGGCCGCCCAGGTCGCCAGAGGAGGCCGCGTCCTGCGCCGCATGGAGGAACTTGGCGGGGCAGAGGACGGAGGGGCGCAGCGAGAGCAGGTAGTAGATGATGAGCATGACAGCCACCACGGAGAGGGCGACGAGCACGTACATGATGCCGCCGCCGCGTGTGATGATGGACTTGAGTGTCAGGGAGGCGCCCTCCTGGACGGCGCCTTCCTGGGCAAGGGCGGCGGTGCCCGCTGCAAAGGCCGCGATGGCTGCGAGTGTCTTCTTCATGGCGTTACCTCGGTTGGTTGGATTTGACATGCGTTTTTGGGAAAGTCAGTTCTCCTCATCCGTCTCGCCCGCCTGTGCGGCCTTCTCCTGCTCTTCGCGGAGGCGCTTCAGGTAGCTGGGGGAGGCGATGGCGAGGAGGGCGTAGGCGAACGAGAGGACGGCGAAGAGGATGGTCAGGTAGCTGCCGTATTCGCGCTTGGCCAGGCCGCAGCAGACGAAGATGATGACCGCCAGCAGCAGGAAGGCGCGCAGGCCGCGCGGCATGGTCGGCCACAGGTTCTGCCCGAAATGGCGGTAGGGGATGTTGGAGACCATCAGGAAGGAGGCCATCAGGACAAGGACGGCGGCCAGCCAGGCGCTGTTGGGCGGCGTCGCGCGCACGGTGGCGATGACGACGGTGCCAGTCAGCAGGGCGCCGGCGGGGGATGGCATGCCCTGGAAGATGCCCTTGGGGTAGTTGCGTGTCGGATGCAGGAACCTGTAGAGGCGGAAGATGACGCAGGACAGGTAGATGAGGGCGACCGCCAAGGCGGCGGCGAAGGGGAGGGGGGCCTCCGTCTTTGTCCAGAGGCCGACAAGGGTGACGGTGGCGATGGCGAAGCCGAAACTGGTGGCGTCGGCGATGTCGTCGAAGAAGGCGCCCCGCTTGGTGGAGCCGTATTTGCGGGCCAGCTTCCCGTCGAAGAGGTCGAAGAACTGGCCTGCGAAGATGAGGAGGAATGCGACGATGAAGTTGTTCTTGTACTGGGTCTGGGTGGCGGCTCCGATGGCCAGGAGGCCGCAGATGAAGTTGAGCAGGGTCAGGGAATTGGCGTACCAGTGGTTGGGGATGACCTTGCAGTAGAGGGAGAGGAAGGCGAGGATGACGCAGGCCTGCGTCATGCGCAGCACGAAGATGTCGTTGAAGAAGGGGATTGGGGGCAGGCGCAGCTGGTTGAGCGCCACCAGGGCGATGAGCACGGTGATGAGGGCGGTCTTGACCTTGCCGAAGGAGTTGGCCGCCTTCTTGCTGCAGAAGAGGCGCGAGGCCTGCCCGACGGCGTCGATCACGCAGTAGGTGATGACCCAGCCCAGCGGCAGCTTGGGGGAGAGCATGTTGGGGCTGCCCGCCAGCGCCATGTAGAGCAGCGCGGGGAAGGACATGCACTTGTCGGAGAAGGGGTCGAGCCATTTCCCCGTGGGTGTCTCCAGGCCGCAGTTGCGCGCGATGGTGCCGTCGGTCAGGTCGGTGATCATCCAGAAGGCGAACCAGAAGATGGCCAGCCCCCAGTGCCCGCTGGCGGCGATGGCCACGGCGATGAGGCCCTGCGGAAGACGCATCACCGAGATGCCGTTGGGGTGGAGGAGCCAGTGGCGGCGGATGAACTGCTGGCAGGCGGGCCGCTTCGTCAGCAGGCAGGCGCAAAGGCGCTCCACGAGCAGCAGAAGCAGGATGGCGACGACGTTGAGGACAGTGTAGGCCATGGGGAATTCACTCTTCGGTCAGGAAATCGGGCGATGGGGGCATCAGGGGCTCCAGGGCGGAGAGGACGCGCGCCTCCGCCGCGCGCATGGAACGGCGCGAGGCCTCGTCCAGGTCGTCCTCCCCTGCCAGATGCAGCAGGCCGTGGACGGCGTAGAGGAGGAGCTCGTGGGAGGCGGTCGTCCCCAGGCGGCGCGCGTATTCGCGGGCGACCTGCGGGCAGATGAAGATCTCCGCCAGCGGCGTCTCGTCCTCCGCAGGGCCTAAGGTGGTCTGCCCGCGCCAGTCGTAGGTGATGACGTCCGTCGTGCCTTCGTGGTGCAGGTGCATGGCGTTCAGGCGGGCCATGCGGGCGGGGGTCACCAGGACGAAGCTGACGAGGCCGTCGGCCGCCGCGTCCAGCCCGGCGAGCGGCAGGGCCGCCTCCAGGAGGCGGCGGAACTGCGCGGTGTTGTGGATGCCGCGCAGGGCGGTCATCCGCGTGATTTTCACCTTGAGGCTCATCGCAGGTACTCCGGGCGGGCGTGGGATTGGCTGACGATGGTGTTGAGGAAGCTGCGCCGGATGGTGGCCAGGTCCTTCATGGTCAGCGTGGATTCGGAGAGCTGGTTGTCCTTGAGGCGCTCGAAGATGATGGCGCCAAGGCGCTCGTCGATGGCCTTGGACATCTCCTGCGGGGAGGGCAGCAGCTCCTGCGACAGCAGCTGGGAGAGCGTCTCGGGAATGTATCCGGCGTCCTCCTTGGCGCGCTCTATGTTCTGCTGGAGGACATTGGAGGCCTTGCTGACCATGTCCTTCAGGCGCGGCTGCTGGGTGAGGAGGGCGCGCACGCCGGCCTCGCAGCCGTCGGCCAGGGACAGGACGGCCACCTCCAGGGAGGAGGGCCGCTGCTGCGGGTAGCGGTATTCGTCGGGGGATGGCGGCGTCTCGCCCTTGGCTTCCGCCTCCTGGCAGGCCTTCCTGTAGAAGAAGCTGAGGAGGGAGTCGCCATGGTGC
>CACZQQ010000103.1 GCA_902783355.1 uncultured bacterium | reverse complement strand
TTGCAGAAGGGATATATGGTTGCTGTATCTGTCCGTCAATTTAGCACATCTTGTGAAAACCTCTGTATGAAAGGCGGTTTTTCTTTGTCTCAATCTCGTGCGAGACCGCCATCCTTTTGAAAAATCCCGCAAAATCCCATGAATTCTAATTTGTTTAAGATTATGCAGTTGAAATCTTGAAAAAAACGAAAGACGGGTTAAGTTGACACAAGGACATCATACAAAAAGGAACCACGAATGGACACGAATGGACACGAATTGTTTTTTGGGGAGGAAGTCCGCCAGATTGTCAGCTGCGCCTTTGAAGTGTTGAATACATTGGGATGCGGCCTTTTGGAAAAGCCCTATGAAAACGCTCTTTGCGTGGAGTTCAAATTACGCGGCATACCTTTTCAGCAGCAGCCTCGGTACCAAGTGATATACAAGGGCGTCAAAGTAGGAGACTACATCCCTGATCTAATTGCATTCCAATATATTGTAATTGACACAAAAAAAGATTGAACGAATCACTCATCTCGAGTATGGGCAGATTTTGAACTACCTAAAGCTTACGGGATGTAAAGTCGGTCTCATTCTGAATTTCAGACATCCGCGTTTGGAATGGAAAAGGCTTGTCTTATAGAACAGCGAATCCATTCGTGTGCATTGAGAGGCACAGATATTACAGCAGTTCCTCAATGAACGAATTACATTATCTGACAGTACGAGCCATTCCCTTCAAGCAACTGCTTCCCTTCATTTGCTGAAGACATGTCAAAGATGGACGGGATTTGGACGACATCGGGCTTCGAGGCTTTCCGGCGCGCCAAGTTCACCACGTCCAGCGACAAGGAGTGGATGGCGGTGGGTCGCGTCGGCTTCAAGGGCGGCCGCCTCAACACGATCGCGGTGGAGGTCAACGGCGAAATTCCGATCGGTCCGGTGGTCTTCACGCAGATCAAGTTCGGGGTCACGGGCATGGCGGAGACCGTGCAGACCTATTCGCCCGGCCTCGGCGTCGCCTTCGGGCCGGAGATCAACTTCGGCTCCCTCGTCTCGCCTGTCGCCAAGGTGCTTGGCCTCAAGGTCGGCAACTTCCACGTGGTCGAGGTCGGCGTCTCCGGCGACGTCTCCTCCGACTTCAACGAGGTGAACCTCTCCGTCGAGGGCAAGCTGCTCGGCCTGCTGGAGATCAAGGGCGGCTGGAAGCGCAAGGACGGCAACTACAACGAGATCAGCCTCTCGGTGGGCACCAAGAGCGCCGCCACCTTCAACTTCTGCATCAGCGGCTCCGTCGGCTGGTCCAGCGACCAGCTGACCGTGAAGGGGATGCTGGACGGCTCCTTCAAGTGGGACTTCACGGCCCTGGGGATCACATGGGTCGGCGTCAATGTCGGCGGCGGCATCAGCGTCGTCTACAACCAGAGCTTTGCGCGCAAGACGCTCTCCGTGGCCGTCAACGGGCGCGCGAACGTCAAGGTCGCCTTCGTCAAGTTCGGCGTCGACGTCGGCAAGAGCTGGTTCTTCGACCTCTCCAGCAACCGCGGCTACGACTGCGTCAACGCCGAACTGGGGGAGGCCGAGCGGCCCGCCTTCGTGGGCGGACGCGTCCCGCTGCGGGACGGCGCGGGCGGCGACGTCCCCGAGGGCGACAGGCTCGCCAGCCACAGCTGGACGGCGTCCGCCCTCGCGGCTTCCGGCAAGATGTACATCACCGTCGCCGCGCAGTACTCCCTCTCCGATCTGGAGTGGGTGCTCTACAGCGCGGACGGGCGGAGCTACGCCTCGGCGGACGGGGACGGCCCCGTGGAGGTCACGCGCGTGAGCTACTCTCAGCTGGAGCTGGCGGTTGAGAAGCCCGCCGAGGGCGTCTGGACACTGGATGTCTATGGCAGCGCCAAATGGAACGGCGAGGTCCTCATCTACGCCGAGGCGGGCGATCCCATCGAGACGGACGTGCGTGTCGTGGCGGCGGACAAGAACACCGTCACCGTCGAGTACCAGGCGCATGCGACGGGCGAGAACAGCCTCGTCGCGCTCTACATGGAGCGCGCCGACAAGGCGGACGACGAATACGAGGGCACCATTCTGGACTATCTCCAGGCGACCGCCGAGGGCGAATACCGCCAGGCCGTCGTCAATCTGCCGGAGGACGTCCAGGGCGGCCAATACAGGTTCTACGTGATGGCCCAGAGCACCAATGCCGCGGAGATCGCCTACAGCGCCAAGACCGAGGCCGTCGAGATCGTCCGCCGCACCGCCGCCTTCCAGGTGACCGACTACAGGGTCGAGCTTCAGGCGGAGGCCCCCGGCCAGGGCAGGGCGGTCTTCACCGTCGCCAATCTCGGCTCCGAGGACGCCGGCGACTTCGCCGTGGACCTCCTCCTCGGCGACAGCGAGCTCAACGTCGCCGACGACATCGTGCTGGCGACCACCGTCATCAGCCTGCAGGCGGGCGCCTCACGGCAGGTCGAGCTGGCCTTCGAGGTCCCCGAGGCGTGGCGCGGCGAACTGGCGGTCCTCTCCGTCCGCCTGGATGGCGGGAACGCCGTGGACGAGGGCATCTTCGAGGACGGCAACACCGCCATGAAGACCCTCTCCTTCGCCTCGGACGAGGGAAATGGCGCCCTCAAGAGCCTCCAGTGGCACGCCGTCGCGGGAGCGGCCTCCTACACGCTGGAGTACGCCTCCGAGAGGAATTGGGAGAATGACGTGGCGGTCTCCGGCATCGTCGGGACGTCGCTGCGCCTCGGCCTGGCCCCCGGCAGCTACAGCTTCCGCGTCACGCCCTACGACGAGGCGGGCGAGGCCATCGAGGCGGGCATCCAGGCGTGGGACGACAGAGTCTGCTTCACGGACGGCTACAGCCTGTCCCTCGGCGCCGGCGAGCGCACCGCCACCACGGAGGTCTTCGCCCTGCTGGACGGCTTCTACGACCTCTGCGACGTCGATCTGGGCAAGTTCACCGGAAAGCTCATGCTGTACCAGGTGGACGGCAAGAAGGAGGGCGTCGATGCGAAGAAGATGACGGTCCAGGTGACCAACGGGAAGGTGAAGACGAACGCGCGGCAGACGACGGACCTGCTGCTGGACAACGGGCTGTACTACTTCACCGCGTCGCGCCTGAAGGGCAAGGCGAAGTCGGCGTCCGGCCTTTCCTTCTCGCTGTCGGGCGACCTCTTCCTCAACGACGAGGCGGAGCGCGGCGTCCTGTCGCTGCCGGACAGCGTGGACGAGGCGGGCCATTTCGGCGAGACGCTGTCGGGCTGGGTCGGCGCCTTCGAGGGCCGCGACAAGTGGGAGTTCCTGCTGGAGGAGGCGGGCGAGCTCAGCCTCGCGGTGCGGGACGTGGGCAGGCTCACGGACAAGGTCACCGTGGACCTCTACGTGCAGAACGCCACGGACGGCAACTACGCCAAGGCCCAGTCCTTCACGCTGGCCCCCGGCATGAAGAAGACCTCGCTTCTGGCGGACTACCTGGTCACCAACAACTTCTACCTGGAGGTCAGCGCCCCGGACAACGGCAAGGGGAAGTACAACTCCGAATACGCCCTCGACCTGGGCTTCCAGACCTTCGACGACACGCCCCTGGAGGACGATGAGTTCATGCTGGACGGCGGCGCCGTCACCGTCCAGGGCTGGGTCGGCTACGGCAACGAGGAGGAGACCTATCTCCTGCAGATCGACGACGAGGACGCCGGCGCCTACAAGTTCACGCTCTCCGGCGAGGCCAAGGAGGCCTATCTGAAGATTTACTCCGTCTCCGGCAAGCGGCTGAAGGGCGCCATGCTGAACAAGAAGGGGAAGGTCACCTTCTCGGACGTCAGCCTCTATGCAGGCGACTACCTGGTCTCCGTCGTCGCCCGCCAGAACGCCAAGACCACCTACAACACCGACTACACGCTGAAGATCAAGAAGAGCGTGGGCTACGAGATCATCTCGGAGGGGAAGCCCGTCGAGGTGGCCAAGGCCGCGCGCCGCGAGAAGCTCGTCTTCGCGGTCGACGCCCTGGAGGACGCGACCTACGACGCAAGCGAACTGGTCGCCGCCGGCCTCACGGTCAAGTTCTACGAGGCGACTCCCACCGGCAAGCCCGTGTCGCTGCCGTTCAAGTCGGGCCAGGTGGACCTCCTCGGCGACGACCTCTGCTACATGGAAGTGAGCAACTGCAGGGCCGCATGGGGCGGCGACGGCATCGCCATCGGGCTGGACGAGGAGCGGCACAAGTTCCTCTACGGCGCTTCCCTCGCCGCCAGGGGATGATCGAAGGGCCAGGCGGAAATCTGGCGTTGAAGATGGGCCCGAGGCGATAAGAAACGGGCGGGGGGCGCGTCTTTATAGTAAAGCAACGTTCAGACGCCAATGTCCTTCCTGACCCCCTACAACGAAGAGCAGTTCGTGGCGCTGGTCCGCCAGAGGCTGCCGTTCTTCCGCGGTCTGGCCCTCCGCATCCTCAAAAATGCGGAGGACACGGACGAGGCGGTGCAGACGGCGCTGCTGAAGGGCTGGAGCCGTCGCCTCTTCCTGCGCACGCCGGAGAAGCTGTCGGCCTGGGTCAGCCGCATCATCCTCAACGAAAGCTACAACATCTTACGCAGGAAGAAGAAGGAGAAAGCCGTCGCATCGGGTGTCGCGGCCAAGGAGTCGGCGGCGGGCGCGTCGGCGGAGCGCGAAAGGCTGCTGCAGCGGCTGGAGGAGGCCATCACGCGCCTGCCCGAGCCCTATCGGCAGACCATCCAAGTCATGTTGCTGCCGGACATGGACACGGCGGCCGCCATCGCCCGGCTGGGCTGTTCGGCAAACACCTACTACCAGCGCATCCACAAGGCAAAGCAACTGCTGCGCAAGGAGATGAAAGATGAATGACAACGAGATGGAGACGCTTCTCGACGAGCTGAAGAGGACGGCGTGCCCTGCGGATGGTGCGATGCGGCCTGCGGACGACTTCATCTGCGAGTTGCGCCGTCGGCTGGCGCGTCGGCGACGACGTCTTTGGCGCGCGGTGGCGACGATTGCGGTGGTGGGCGCGGCGGTCATCGCGACGGCCGTCTGGGGGGCCAGGCATCCTGCTGTGGATGCGGGCGGTGGCGATGCGGCGGACGGGCTGCTGGCCGCCGAGGCGCTCTTTCCCGAAACTGGCGTGGCGTTGGTCAACGGCGAGGTGGTCACCTGCGAGCAGGAGGGCCTGGGACGGCAGGCCAACCTCTTCCAGCTGCGTTTCCATGCCCCTGACGGAAGTTGTCTGGCCGCCGTGGAGTTCACCGCCGCCGAAGACGACACAATCGCCATCGCCGACGGCGCGGTCACGGGAAGTCTGCTGGTCAGCCAATGCGCCCACGGCGAGACCATCATCGACCTTGATCTGACCATCGTGCAGAATGATGACGGCAATCTGCGGCTGAAGGAACTGTTGGCAATAACCCCAGCCGGCGTGATTGCCGCCGACGGCCAATACAGCCTCAAGGTGACCAGGCATTCTCTCCCGCATCGTCGCCACGCCGCCATCTGACAGCTTCAACGGCACGGAAGGATGCAACATGCCCCTGTACATAATGTACAGCTGGCCAATTTGAAACTCCCCGCCAGTTCCGCGGATACCCCCAAAAAACAATTTCATAAATGCCTGTGCTTTTACGCAATTTCCACATCCGCAATGGCAAGGGAGCAGAGCGATTGTCCAATTGCGCTGTCGGGATTCTGTGGATAGGACTGTCCTCCTTTCTGCTGGTTGCCGCAGAACCGCCCCTGCCGGTCGTCAATGTCTGGTCCGGACGTCCGCAACGGCTGCCATACGAGGCTGCGGCCGAATGGAGGCTGGAGGCCGAGCATGGGCGCCTCATCGGAGGCATGCGCTCTTCAGGCGCCGTCAGCCTTTCGCTGCCGCCTCTCACGGGAACGGAGCAAGCGGTCCTCCTCATCGACGGCCAGCGGCGCGCCGTTGTCCGCATCCATCCGCCCTCGCTGCTGGCGGGTCTTGCCGCCGAGGTCGCGTGCCGCCAGCGGGAGTTCGCCGCCCTTGGTCTCGTCAACCGCCCCGATGCCGCCGCCGTCATCACCGACGAGGCCGCCACGCTTGCGCGGTGGGAAAAGCGCCAGACGGCCGGCAAGCTGCTGCTCCTGACCTCCCGATGGGACTTCCCATTGGCACTTTCAAGCCATTGGACCCGAATTACCCTGTTCGCCGCATCGGGCGGCCAGCTCGGCCTCCTCTGGGAGAAAACCGGCAGGACCGTTGACGCCAACAACGGCGGCATCGCCGCTCTCCTGCTGGAGGACGGCAATGGCAACAGCGCCCTGATCCTGACGCCGAATTTCGATCTGAACGACATCGACAGCTCGCTATTAATACAAAAGGAATTGCAGAGATGAACAAATTGACTCTCGCCTTGTTCGCCCTTTTCGT
>CACZQQ010000102.1 GCA_902783355.1 uncultured bacterium | reverse complement strand
GCGCAGAGGCATTTGAACTGGTTGAGGGAGAAGGCGGCGCAGTGGCCCAGCGTGCCCGCCTTGCGGCCGCGCCACGTGGCGCCGTGCGCCTGGCAGGCGTCCTCGATGACGTAGAGGCCGTGGCGCCTGGCGATGGCGTCGATGGCGTCCATGTCGGCGCAGAGGCCGTGCAGCTGCACGACCATGATGGCCTTCGTGCGCGGCGTGATGGCCGCCTCGATCTTCGCGGCGTCGATGAGGAAGGTCTCCGGATCGATGTCCACGAAGACGGGAATGGCGCTGTGGTGGAGGATGCAGGTGGCGCTGGAGACCCAGCTGTAGGCGGTGACCAGCACATGGTCGCCCGCGCTGATGCCGCAGGCGGCGATGCACATGTGGAGGGCCGCCGTGCCGCTGTTCGTCAGCAGCGCATATTTGTTGCCGTTCCACGCGCAGAACTCCTCCGCGAAGGCCTGGTTGTGCTTCCCGTAGGACTGGATCTTCGCGTGCAGCGCGTCCAGGACGTAGCGTTCGTCCGTCTCGTCCACGGGCGGCCAGTTCTTGATTTCGTCGGCGGCCAGGACAGGCGTCCCGCCGTAGATGGCTAGTTTGTCGTTCATGTCTCTATTCCTTAATTATTATAGGCACCGTCGCAATTGCAGCCGTGCTTGAAGGCGTTGCGACGCCAAAAACAGAAGAGCTCTTTTCAGCGCCTGCCGCTTCCTTTGCCATGTGGGATTTTGCGGTACCCGTGCTTATTTTATATGCGTCCGGGCAAAAGAGTATGGATAAAAGAACCAAAAGAGATGTATAATTCACGGAGGACAGGGTGTGAAAAAAGCGCATAATGACAGATTGGGGGATGTTGCATTATATTGGAGCATCATACGAAGACAATGGACAAGACCAACGCCATCCAAACGCCCGGCCGGCTGGCCCCCATGCTGCGCGGCGTCGTCTCCGACAGCCTGCGCGACGCCGTGGAGCAGAACGCCGCCCGCTACGGTGCCGCCATCGTCAACATTGACGTGGACGTGGCAGGCGAGCGGGACGTCTTCACGGAAGGCCCCCTGCGCCGCTTCGACTACTTCCTCCTCTCCCACGTCTATGCGGGCGAAGGCCGCCTCTTCCTCTCCAACGGCAAGGTGCAGCAGCGCGTTCCAGCCGGCACCGCCGTCCTGCTGGCGCCAGGCGCCGCCAGTCTCCTCGGCGGCGTCACCGACGACTACCGCGAGGACTACATCGGCTTCTGCGGGCCGGAAATCGACATCCTCCATCGCAACGGCCTCGTCCGCAGCGGCTGCGCCATGCTGGGGACAAGCCGCCGCCTGCCCGCCATCGCCGAAGCCCTGCACAGCGGCGCCCCCGACGCCCCCTTCCGCGCCAAACTCCTCCTCATGGAACTCCTTCTGGAGATCCATGCGCGCTGCCTAAGCCAGCCGAAGCATCAGCAGCTGGCGCGCCTGCTGGAGGAAATCGGCAGGGCGCCCGCACAGCCATGGCCCTTGCAGGAGATGGCCGCCTTCTGCCACTGCTCCATAACGCAGCTGCGGCGGAACATGCTCGAATACACGGGCATGCTCCCGAAGGAATGCGTGGAAAACATACGCTTCCAGTACGCCGCCGAAATGCTGACGACGCAGGAACTCTCCATCGAAGAGGTCGGACGGCGCCTCGGCTACCCCGACCGGTTCCACTTCTCCCGCCGCTTCAAGGCCTTCTTCGGCATCGCCCCCGGCCACTTCCGGGACGTCTTCCCCAAACGCCATGCGTGACAAACCCGACAAACCCGCGAATGCCTGGCAGCGGCATCTGAAGCAGCGCGCCGTCGTCTCATGCCCCCTGCAGCAGCGCTACCGCTGGCAACTCCAGCGCTACGGCAGCGCCTTGACAATCGACTGCCTTCCAAACGGCCCGCGCGACATGTCGCCAAACGCCCCCGTCCGCGTCTTTGACGAATATGTGCTCTGCCACATCTGGGGCGGCAGGGGCCTCTATTGTGCCGAAGGAAGCCCGCGCGACACGCGGCTGCACGCCGGAATGCTCGTCGTCATCCCGCCGGGCCAGGCCAGCGTACTGGCCGGAATCCCCCGGAGCGGCTACCATGAGGACTATGTCCTCTTCTGCGGGGAGGCCTTCGACCGGATGGCGGCCGAGGGCCTGCTGAAGCCGGGCGCCTATCCATGGGACGGCGCGCGCTTCCTGCCGGACATCCTCGCCCTGACGCATCAGGCGCCGCCCGAGGGCCATTTCCGCGCCGTCATGCAACTGCAGCGCCTGCTATTCCAGCTGGCCCACGGGAAACCCGCGCACCCCTCCCCCGAAAGCCGCCTGCACGCCCTGATGGC
>CACZQQ010000101.1 GCA_902783355.1 uncultured bacterium | reverse complement strand
GCGGCTGGGGCTCGCCCTGGCCGAAGGCTCCTCCAAGCCGACCCGCGACGACGTCGAGAAGTTCCAGATCGAACTGCAGAAGCAGCTGCAGGGCGGCGGCTATTAGCACATAATTAATGGCTCTCGCCTCAAGCAAAGACCTGACGAAGGGCGGCGTGGCGGGCAACCTGCTGCGCTTCACCGTCCCCTTCATGCTGGCGTTCCTGCTGCAGGTGCTCTACGGCACGGTGGACGTGCTGGTGATCGGGCGCTTCGGCGGCGCCAGCAACGGCGTCTCGGCGGTGGCCAGCGGCAGCGAGGTCATGCACCTGCTGGCCTCCCTCATCATGGGCCTGACCACGGGCGCGACCGTCCTCATCGGCAGATATTTCGGCGCGGGGGACAAGGAGGGCGTCAACCACAGCATCGGGATGGCGCTGAGCCTGGCGGCCATCGTCGCCGTGGCGATGACGGCCGTCATGGTGCCGATGGTGCCGACCATCGCGCGGTGGCTGCGCACGCCGCCGGAGGCCTACGAGGCCACCGTCACCTACGCGACCATCTGCTCGTGGGGCATCGTCTTCATCTTCGGCTACAACGCGCTGTCGGCGGTCTTCCGCGGGCTGGGCAATTCGGCCGCGCCGCTGCTCTTCGTGGGCATCGCCTGCGTGGTCAACGTCTTCGGCGACCTGCTTCTGGTCGTCAAGTGCCGCATGGGGGTCGCGGGCGTGGCCTACTCGACCATCGCCTCGCAGGGGCTGAGCATGCTCTTCGCGTTGCTCTTCCTGCACCGAAGCAGGAGCGGCTTCTCCTTCCGCCTCAAGTATTTCGGCATCAGGCTCCATCATGCATGGCAGTTCGCGCGCATCGGCGTGCCCATCGGTCTTCAGAGCATCATGATCAGCCTGTCCTTCATCTTCATCTTCACGATCGTGAACACGATGGGGGTCTCTGCCTCGGCCGCCTACGGCATCTGCAGCAAGCTCAACGGATTCGCCATGCTGCCGGCCATCGCCTTCTCCATGGCCATCAGCGCCATCACCGCCCAGAACATCGGCGCGGGGCTCCACGACCGCGCCCTCGCCAGCCTCAAGTACGCCCTCCTCTTCACCATGAGCTTCGGCGCCTGCGCCCTCCTCCTCCTGCAGCTCTTCCCCGAAGAGGCCGCCGCCCTCTTCCTCGACAGGAACAGCCCCGGCGCCGACAGGACCCTGCTGGCCTGCACGCAGCACATCCGCAGCTTCAGCTGGGAGTTCATCCTCGTTCCCATCGTCTTCTGCACCAACGGCTTCTTCAACGGCTGCGGGCGCTCCTTCTTCTCCATGGCCAACAACCTGTGCAGCACCTTCCTCGTGCGCGTGCCGGTCTCGTGGTTCTTCAGCACCATGGCGGGCGCCACCCTCTTCCACGTGGGCCTGGCGGCCCCGCTGGCCTCCTTGACCTCCAACATCGTCGCCCTCGCCTACCTCGCCAGCGGCAGATGGCGGCCCCCTACGCCAGATGCCCCCCCAGCCCGGCCAGAAGACAGAATCCGGAAAAGTTCACGATTGAAACAGGGAAAAGTTCATGATTGAAACAGGAAAAAGTTCACGATTGAAACAGGGAAAAGTTCACGATTGAAACAGAGAAAAGTTCACGGATTATATTAGGAGAAATTACCGAAAACCAAGAGAAGTTTCCGAATCTTCCTGTCCCGCGAGGCACGGCATGCCGAGAGAAAAGATAAAATACCGTCCACGTATCGCCGATGGGATATTGGCGCTAAAGCTTTCCGCCATGGGAGCGATTTTGGTGGAGGGCGCCAAATGGTGCGGCAAGACGACCACCTGCGAGCAACAGGCCCAGAGCGTGCTTTATATGTCGCAGCCCGACAAGCATCGGGAGTATCTTGCGCTGGCCGAGCTGGACATAAGTCGTCTGCTGGCAGGTGCGAAGCCCAGGCTCATCGACGAATGGCAGGAAGCGCCGCAGTTTTGGGACGCGATCCGCTTTGAGGTGGACCATTCGGGAGCAGACGGGCAGTTCATTCTGACGGGCAGCGCGGTTCCTCCTGACAGAACGAAGATAATCCATTCGGGCACAGGCCGTTTTGGCCGCATTCTCATGCGGCCGATGAGCCTTTGGGAATCTGGCGAATCTTCGGGTGAAGTCTCCCTAGCCTCCCTCTTCGACGGCATGGAAGTGAAATCCGCCACGGCACGGTCTCTGTCGCTGGATGAACTCGCCTTCCTCATCTGCCGCGGCGGCTGGCCCCAGACCGTCGGGCGCACAGGCGAGCGCGCTCTGGTCACGGCACAGGAATACGTGACAGGCATTGTCGAAAGCGACATTTCACGCACAGACAATGTCCTGCGCAATCCAGACCGCACACGGCGGCTGTTGCGTTCCTGCGCACGATTGCAAGGGACGCAGGCGAACATCTCCGCCATCTACAAGGACATGGCGGCCAACGACGGCCATGGCCTCGACGACGCCACAATCAACGCCTATGTCAATGCCCTGAAGAGAATTTTTGTCATAGAGGATTTGGCGGCCTGGTGTCCCAGCCTCAGGGCGAAAGGCTCCATCCGGACAACAGAGACGCGCTATTTCGTCGATCCATCTCTTGCGGCGGCCGCCATGGGCATCGGCCCCGGCAACCTTGTCAGCGACTTGCGTTCTTTCGGCTTTTTCTTCGAGGCTCTCGCCATCAGGGACTTGCGAGTCTATATGGATGCCCTTCGCGGCCATGTGGAAAAATACCATGACAAGACAGGACTTGAATGCGATGCCGTGCTGCATTTGCCCGACGGGAAATATGCCCTGGTCGAAATCAAACTTGGCGGCGAAACGCTCGTTGACGAAGGCATCAAGACATTGGGGAAACTCCAGACCCTTATCCAGAGCAAGGGCATGCCGCATCCTGCCTTCAAGATGGTCTTGACCGCCTTCGGCGACTACGCCTACCAGCACGACAACGTCCTTGTCTGCCCCATCGGATGCCTCAAGCCGTAACTCCTTTCACTCCCGCTCAAGAACGCCAACCCCCACCTCACCACCATGCTGAAAAAACTCCTCTCGATGGTCAAGAACGCCGGTTCCGAGTTCCGCGCGGCCCCCTTCTGGGCGTGGAACGCCAAGCTGGAGCCGGAAGAGCTGCGCCGCCAGATCCGCATCTTCCACAAGATGGGGCTCGGCGGCTTCTTCATGCACTCGCGCGTCGGGCTGGCGACCCCCTATCTGGGGGAGGATTGGTTCAAGTGCGTCGGCGCCTGCGTGGATGAGGCGAAGAAACTCAAGATGAACGCATGGCTCTACGACGAGGACCGCTGGCCCTCCGGCGCGGCGGGCGGCCTCGTCACGAAGAACCCCGCCTACCGCGCGCGCGGCCTCTGGAGCGAGCGCGCCGAGAAGGCGGCCGACCTCAAGACGCCCGCGCAGGAGCGTCTGGCCTGCTTCGTGGCCAAGTTCGCCCCTGACGGCGAGACCATCGTGAAGGCGGAGCGCGTGAAGCGCCTGCCCGCGAAGGCGCCGTCGGGAAGCACCCTCCTTGTCTTCCATGTCCATCTCCAGGAGCCGTCCAGCTGGTTCAACGACCAGGCCTATCTGGACACCCTGAACCCCGAGGCGGTCGACAAGTTCCTGGAAGCCACCCACGAGGCCTATCTCAAGCACGACGGCAAGGAGTTCGGCAGAACCATCCCCGGCATCTTCACCGACGAGCCGAACTACCAGGAGGGCTGCCAGGGCACGCCCCACACGGTCCCCTGGACGGAACGCCTGCCGGAGACCTTCCGGAAGCGCTTCGGCTACGACCTCCTGGACCACCTCTACGAACTGGGCTACGACGTGCAGGGCGTGGAGTTCTCCAAGGCCCGCCACGACTTCTACGAGGCCATAACAACCCTCTTCGTGGAGGCCTTCGGCAAGCGCATCGGCGACTGGTGCGAGAAGCACAACCTCAAATACACGGGCCACGTGCTCTGCGAGGACAGCCTCCTGTCGCAGCGCAGCGCCGTCGGCGCCGCCATGCGCTTCTACGAATACCAGCAGCAGCCGGGCATCGACCTGCTCTGCGAGACGTGGGACCCCATCGACACCGCCAAGCAGTGCTCCAGCGCCGCCCACCAGTTCGGCAAGCCCGTGCGCCTCTGCGAATGCTACGGCGTCACGGGCTGGGACTTCCCCTTCGCGGGACACAAGACCCTCGGCGACTGGCTGGCCGTCCTCGGCATCAATTTCCGCTGTCCGCATCTCTCGTGGTACTCGATGGAGGCGGAGGCCAAGCGCGACTACCCCGCCAGCATCTCCTTCCAGTCCGCGTGGCATCCGTACTATTCCTATATAGAGGACTACTTCGCGCATCAGGCCGCGGCGCTTCGGCTGGGCGAGGAGGTCCGCGACATCCTCGTGGTGCATCCCATCGAATCCGCCTGGGGCGCCAAGGCGCAGATGAAGCCTGAAGAGCAGAAAGCCCTCAACGCCACCGTCATTGATTTGCGTAACATCTTGCTATCCAATCATTTAGACTTCGACTACGGAGACGAGGAGCACCTCGCGCGCCTTGCCGTCGTCAACGGCAGGGGCGGCCAGGCGCGCCTCCGCGTCGGCGCCGCCGAATACCGCGTGGTCGTCCTGCCGAAGATGCTCACCATCCGCGCAACCACCCTGCGCCTCCTGGAGGAATTCGCGCAGGCCGGCGGCCAGGTGGCCTATCTGGACAAGGCGCCCGCCTTCCTGGACGCCGTGAAGTCCGCGAAGCCCGCCAAGGCCTATGCCGCCTTCACGGCCGCCACGCTGGAGACGCTGCCCAAGACCGTGGCCGTGCGCGGCCGCCGCGTCTCCATCGCCGCCCGTGGCAAAGGCGAATTGCCCGAAGTCTTCTACATGCTCAAGCAGGGGGACGCCTTTGAGACGCTCTTCGTCTGCAACACCTCCATGAAGCACGGGAGCAACGAGCCAGGCAAGTGCCCATGCCTCAACGAGCGCACGGCCGCCTACGACAAGGCCGTCGTCACGCTGAAGAGCGGCCTGCCCGCGTCCGCCCGCGTCTACGAGCTCGACCAGGAGAGCGGCGCCTGGACGGAGCTGTCGCAGAGCGTCAGGCGGCGCGGGGGCACCTTGCAGATCACGACAAGCCTCGCCGTCTTCCAGACGCGCCTGTATGTGATTTCCGCCAAGGAGATTGCGGGCGCCGTCGCCGAGACGGCCGAGCCGGAAGTCGTCGGCCTCTGCGAACTGCCTCACTGCTGCTGGGACTACACGCTGGACGAGCCGAACGCCATGGTGCTCGACCAGGCCATCTACGCCGTGGACGGCAAGTCCGACGGGACGCTGCACTACATCCTGAAGATCGACGACGCGGTGCGGGAGGCCATGGGGTGCCGCCCGCGCGGCGGCGCCATGGTGCAGCCATGGGTGGACGCGGGCCGCAAGCCCGCCAGGCCCGTGCGCCTGAAGCTGACCTACTCCTTCGACGTGGAGGCGCTTCCGCCTGAAAAGAGCCGCCTGCAGCTGGCCCTCGAGCGCCCCGACCTCTACGCCATCACCTTGAACGGCAAGAAGATCTCCAACAAGCCGAAGGGCTACTGGGTGGATCCCGCCATCCAGACGCTCCCCCTGAAGGCCGCCGACCTCAAGGCCGGACTGAACCTGCTGGAGCTGGAGGGCGACTACCATGAGCTGCTGCCCGGCCTGGAGGCCATCTTCCTTCTGGGCGACTTCGGCGTCAAGGGCACCCGCACGATGACCGCCCTGCCCGATGAGCTGGACCTGGGCGACTGGTGTCCGCAAGGCCTGCCCGCCTACTCCGGCGGCGTCACCTACCGCGTGGACCTGAATCTCAGGCGCCTCAGGAAGGGCGAACGCGTGGCCATCGAGTTCGGCAGATGGGCAGGCGCCCTGCTGGGCGTGCGCGCGAACGGCGGCGAAATGAAGCTTGTCGGCTGGCCGCCCTACCGCGTCGACCTCACCGACCAGCTCAAGACAGGCGTGAACTCGCTGGAAATCACCGTCGTCTTCAACCGCCGCAACGTCTTCGGCCCCTTCTACCACTACGAGGCGAACCCGTGGTGGTGCGACTCCCGTGCCTTCAAGGGCTACATGATCGCCGACCGCCATCTGAATCCCGCCGGCCTGCTGGAACCGCCCCGCCTCCTGCGGCTCAGGAAGGCCTGATTCACGGCAAATGCACCATCCCGCTTGCAATTTCCGCAAAGCGTGATATTTTGTAACGATTACAATCTTTAGCCGCGCGCCGCATGGCGCGCAATGAACAAACCCACCAACCAGGAGAAAGAGAAATGAAGTTCGTCTGCCCTGTCTGCGGCTATGTCTACGAAGGGGACGCCGCCCCTGAATTCTGCCCCCAGTGCAAATGCCCCGGCTCCAAGTTCAAGGTCCAGGAGGCCGCGCAGAACTACGTCGCCGAGCATGTCATCGGCATCGCCAAGGACGTGGACGCGCAGGTTCTGGAAGGCCTGAAGGCCAACTTCGCCGGCGAGTGCACCGAGGTCGGCATGTATCTGGCCATGGCCCGCCAGGCGGACCGCGAGGGCTACCCCGAAGTCGCCGAGGCCTACCGCCGCTACGCCTTCGAGGAGGCCGACCACGCCGCCCGCTTCGCCGAACTGCTCGGCGAGGTCGTGACCGCCGACACCAAGACCAACCTGAAGATGCGCGCCGAGGCCGAATGCGGCGCCTGCGCCGGCAAGTTCGAGCTGGCCAAGCGCGCCAAGGAGCTGGGCTACGACGCCATCCATGACACCGTCCACGAGATGGCGAAGGACGAGGCCCGCCACGGCAAGGGCTTCGAGGGCCTCCTGAAGCGCTACTTCGGCAAATAGAGCCCGCAGGGCGGCGGACACGCATGGCAAGCCACCAGATGACTATCAGGAAGCTGAAGGAGGCCGGCATCCGGTCTTCGGCGCCCCGCATCGCCATTCTGGAATACATCCAGCGTGTCCGCTGCCATCCCTCGGCGGAAACCGTCCACCGCGCCTTGCAGAAGGCGCACCCATCCCTCTCGCTGACGACCGTCTACAACACGCTGCGCCTCTTCGCGGAGAACGGGCTGGCCGTCCAGCTGGCCCTGGGCTGCGGCGAGGCGCGCTTCGATGGCTTCACCGTCCCCCACGGACACTTCCGCTGCCGCGCCTGCGGCAGGATCTTCGACGTCCTGGAATCCGAGATGGAGCGCCTGCCGCATCCCGCGGGCTTCCTGGTGGAGGCCGCCTCGCTTTCCTACTCCGGCCTGTGCCCGGGCTGCACGCCCGCCGCACGCGCCGCCATTTGCCTCGGCTGAAACTATCCTGGAGGACAGCATTGGGTCTGGGTCGCGGTCTCATATTGAGCGGGCTGCTCTTCTTCACAGCCTACGTCTGGCTCCATCTGTCGATGGCCTGGTGCCAAGGAGGCCCCCTGCGCGCCCTGCCGGCCACCGCCATCGCCGCCCTCATATTCCTGCTGGGCTGGGGCCTCGCCCTCCTAGGGCACTTCCTCCCGCTGTCCCTGGGCTCCCGAAACACCCTCTTCCTCGTCTGCGCCACTTTCATGGTGTTTGAACTGTGGTTCGGCACCGCCATGCTCCTCTGCGACGCCATCAACGTCGTCCTCCGCCTGGTCCGCCATCTCGCCCACGGGGGCGCCGCCGCGCCGCCGTTCCCGTGGCGCATGGAGGCCCTTGCGGGCGTCGCGCTTGTCCTCGTGGCGGCCATCGTCGGCTTCCTCCAGACCGGCCGCCCGAACGTCCGCGTCGTCTCCGTCGCCGATGCGCGGATTCCCGCCGAGGCGGACGGCTACCGCATCATGCTGTGCAGCGACCTGCATCTGATCACGCCCTACCGGAGCGCCATTCTGGACAAGGTGGAGGCCGCCGCCGCCGAATGGCGCCCAAGCCTCTTTCTGCACGCGGGCGACTTCATCGACGGGCCGCGCAGCGGCGACCTGACGGCGCTTTGCGACCGCCTCGCCGCCTGGTCCTTCCCCGACGGCAAATACGGCAGCTTCGGCAACCACGACGGCTATGCCGACTGGCAAGTCAGCCGCCAATGGCACGAGCGCGCCGGCATCGCGCTGCTGGGCAACCGCATGGGGCGCCCCGAGGCGAGCCCACTGCCCTGGCTGCATCTGACCGCCATCGACGACCAGGCGGTCTGGATAGAGAACTACCACAAGGGGCTCGACCCGGCGGCGGAGACCGAGGCCATCGCGCTGTGCGAGAAGGTCCCCGCGCCCCCCGAGGAGACCTTCAACATCCTGTTGCGCCACAGGCCCGACCTGCGGAAGGACGGCTGCCCCGGCTGGCAGCTCATGCTCAGCGGCCACACCCACGGCGGCCAGCTCTTCCCCTTCAGCCTCTCGATTCCCCTGACCTACCCCTACCGCACAGGCCGTCTCCATACCCTTGAAAACGGTTTGCGGCTTTATATTTGCCAAGGTACGGGATTCTGGGGGCCGCCCTTCCGCTTCCTCGTCCCCCCTGAAATCACCATCGTCGAACTGCACCACGCCTCCTGAAACCCACGAGGTCCCCCCATGGCCACGCCCAGATTCTACAACTCCCTCACGCATCTCGTCGAAGATAGCCAGCCGCTCCAGCCCGGAAAAATCGGGATGTACACCTGCGGCCCGACAGTCTACAACTTCGCCCATATCGGCAATTTCCGCTGCTATGCCTTCGAGGACATCCTCAAGCGCACCCTGATGGCCTCCGGCTACCAGGTCAAGCATGTCATGAACCTGACCGACGTGGACGACAAGACCATCCGCGGCTCGCAGGCCGAGAAGCTCCCCCTCGACGCCTTCACAAGGCGCTACAAGGAGGCCTTCTTCGACGACATCAAGACCCTGCGGATGCTGCCCGCCGACGTCTATCCCGCCGCCACCGCCCACATCCCCGAAATGCAGGCCATGATCCAGAAGCTCCTCGACCTGGGCATCGCCTACCAGGCCGAAGACAAGTCCATCTACTTCTCCATCGAGAAGTGGCCGAAATACGGCCAGCTTGTCAAGATCGACCGCGACAGCATGCGCGTCGGCGTCCGGATCAAGATGGACGAATACGCGAAGGACGCCATGGCGGACTTCGCGTTGTGGAAGGCGTGGGACGAGGCGGACGGCGACGTCGCGTGGGACTCCCCGTGGGGGCGCGGCCGCCCCGGCTGGCACATCGAATGCTCCGCCATGTCGCAGAAGTACCTGGGCAAGACCTTCGACCTGCACTGCGGCGGCATCGACAACTGCTTCCCCCACCATGAGGACGAAATCGCCCAATCGGAGGCCGCCAACGGCTGCAAGTTCGTCAACCTCTGGATGCACTGCGCCCATCTGGTGGTCGATGGCCAGAAGATGTCCAAGAGCCTAGGTAACTTTTTTACCCTCAAGGACTTACTGCAGAAAGGCTATACGGGGCGCGAAATCCGCTATGTACTTATAGGTACGTACTACCGCCAGTCCCTCAACTTCTCCTTCCAGGCGCTGGAGGAGGCCCGCGCCAACCTGCAGCGCATCGACGCCTTCGTCCGCCGCCTCAAGGAGGCCGCCGCCAGCGGCGCCGCCGGCGACTGCCCCGCCGAACTGGCCGGAATCGCCGCCAAGGCCGCGGAGGGCTTCCTCGCCGAACTCCAGAACGACCTCAATGTCTCCGGCGGCCTCGCCTGCCTCTTCGACTTCATCCGCGACATGAACCGCCACATGGACGCCGGCGCCGTGAACGCCGCCGCCGCCAAGGCCGCGCTGGACGCCCTGAAGACGATGGACAGCGTCCTCGCCGTCGTCGAGCCGGACGCAGGCGCCGACGACGTGCCCGAAGAAGTGAAGGCATTGGCGCAGAAGCGCGCCGAGGCCCGCAAGGCGAAGGACTGGAAGGCGGCCGACGAGCTGCGCGCGCAGATCGACGCCCTCGGCTGGACCGTCAAGGACACGCCCAAGGGGCCGGAGTTCGTCCGCAAGTGAAATTCGCGCGGCTGGGCACGATCGCCCGCGAGGCCCTCCAGGCGGAGGGCTCGGGGCACGACTGGGACCACACGCTGCGCGTCCTGCGGCAGGCGTGCCGCCTCGGGCGGCTCTGCGGCGCCGACGCCGACGTGGTCGTCGCGGCCGCGTTGCTGCACGACATCGGCCGTCCGCAGGAGCTGGCGGACAGGGGGAGGAGCGACCATGCGGCCGTGGGCGCCGCCCTGGCGGAGGAGATATTGACGAAAGAGGGCCTCGGCGACGAGGCCTTCCGCCACCATGTGGCGGCCTGCATCCGCACCCACCGCTACCGCAGCCGCGGCGCGGGACGCCCCGCCACCGTCGAGGCGCAGGTCCTCTTCGACGCCGACAAGCTGGACGCGCTGGGCGCCATCGGCCTCGCCCGCGCCCTCCACTTCGCCGGCATGACGGGGGCGCGCATCCACAACACGGCGGCGGAGGCCCTCGCGGGGGAATCCTACGGGCGGGAGGATTCCGCCTACCGCGAGTTCCTCGTCAAGCTGCGCCATCTGCCTGAAAAGATGCTGACGGCGCCCGGGCGCGCCCTTGCCGACGAGCGCCTCGCCTTCATGGAGCGCTTCTTCGACGAGCTCACCCGCGAATGCTACGGCGCGTGAAGCCGCCTAACGCTTGAGCAGCTCGTCCTCGTGGAAGGAGGTGAAGCGCCACTTGCCGTCGGTCTTGGCCAGCTCCGCGTCGAAATAGTGCTTTTCATTGTATCGCTGATGCCCTTCGCTGACGACCTTGGCGACGCAGCGGGCGCGCGCCTTCCCCTCCGCGTAGATGTCGATCTCGGCCTCCAGTATGTCAATGGAGAGCATCTTGAAATAGGTTCTGCCGCGCGTGGCCAGGCTGACCAGCTCGGTGCCGGAGGTCTCGCCGATGTAGGGGTAGTCCTTGAAGCGGACGGTGACATGGTCGGCCAGCAGGTTGCCGAGGACCTGCATCTTGTAGACCATGGCGATGTTGCCCTCGCCCTCCTCCTTGCTGACGGCCTCCGCAATGGCGCCGAGCTGCTTCCGGATGCGCCGCGTCTCCGTGTTGGTCAGTAAATAGGCCGCCACGCCGAGGGCGGCCAGCAGGACGATGCCCAGAAGGATTCTCTTCAACATGCCGCTTCCCTCCTTGAATCACCAGATTGGCTTGCCCATCAGCCGCTTGGCGCTGATTTGACCGAAGACATGGCTCTCCATGGGCATGGAGCGGTTGTCGCCTATCAGGTAGACATTGCCGGGCTCGACGACGCGCGGCGGCAGCTCCCAGTCGCAGGGCCCCAACGTCGGCCAGAGTCCTTCGCGCAGTTCGCCGTTGACGTACAGCTGCCCGTGGCGGAACTCCACCACATCCCCCTCCAGCGCCACGACGCGCTTCAGAAGCAACATCTTGCGTCCAAAGTATTTAGCCGCCACAATGTCGCCCGCTTCCGCCTTTCCGAACCAGAAGGACGGGCACCAGCAGAAGGTGACGCCGAAGGAGCCGTAGGTGGGCTTCATGCTGGCGCCGCTGATGACGCAGGGGATGCAGACGTAGCCGAAGAAGAGGTACGCCACGGCCGCCACCAGGCAGAGGCGCAGGAGAAAGCGCCTGTTCAGCTTCGGAAAGAGGAAGCGGTGCAGAAAGGGCTGTTCGGAGTCGTCGGTCATGCTACAGGAGCGACGCCACCCGGGCGGGGAAGTCGAGGTAGTTGTCCACGCGGATGAAGCGGAAGTCCGCCTTGTAGACGGCCTCGTCGTTGCCGCCGAGGCCGTAGTCGTCGCCGCAGTAGGCGACCTCGTCGTGGGCGAGGCCGTTTTCGCGGCAGTAGAGGTCGAGGGCATAGGCCTTGTCGTAGGGCTTGGGCGCGAAGTCGAAGGAGGAGGAGCCGCCGATGAAGACGACGTAGTCGCTGAAGGTCTGCGCCACGTCGTCGTAGAAGGCGCGGCGCCTCTCGCGGGTGGGGTCGAACGCCAGCTTGTCCTCCTGCTTCGCCTTCGTCCCCAGCAGGGGGAAGGTGACGCAGCCCGAGGGATGGTACTCCACGCTCTCGCCCGCATATTCGGTGAAGCCGTACTTGACGCGGAGAGCCTCGATGCGGCGCGCGACGCTCTCGCGGTCGCAGGGCAGCTGCTCGTCCCGCACGATCTCCATCTGTCCGGTGGCGGCGTTGTACTTGCCGTATTGGAGGCCGTAGTTGCCGATGATGTCTATCGGGAAGCCCTCCATCTGGTTGAAGATGCGCATGACCTGGCCGGCGCCGACCATGAGCAGGCGGTATTTGCGGCCCAGCGCCTCCAGAGCCGCGCGGTTGGCGGGGCACAGCGGCGTCTTGTGCTGCGTGAGGGTTCCGTCCAAATCAAAGGCGATGACTTTCAGCATGGGCGTACGGATGAACTGGGGATTGGGGCGAGGGCCGCCGTGCAATTGGGACTGCCTTCCCGTGGCAGACGAAAAACGCCGAAAAGCATAGGCCTTTGGGGGATTGTTTGGGATTTTCCGCAAAAGGGCCGATTGGCGTGCTATCTTAAGGGGCGGTTGGGCGGGGGGTGGGTACCCCCCGCCCAACCCCCCTCCCCTATTCGCGCGGGAGGAGGAACGCAATTGCACAGGCGCGGGTGTTGACACTTAAGATAATCATGCTTGCGTTTTCTGCCGACGAGAAGACGCATGGACCTCCAGACGAAGGCGCAGGAGGTGTGCCCTATTTGCCCCTCCCTCTGCGGCTGGCTTGCCAAGGCGCATGGGACATTAGGCGGAGGCGCAGATGGCGGCGTCTTGCGACGCGCCGCCCCGCAGCGCCGCCGCGCAGGCGGACGAGGCGGCCGCCCCGCCATCTGTGCGTGGCAAGCCAGAGGGGCGACTCCGGCGGCACGGGCCGGTCGGCCGCGAGGCGGTTGTCGCCCTGCGTGCGCAGGGGATGGCATGAGACAATGCGGTGGATGACGCGGCGCCCTGCGCCGTCAAGGTAGACGACGATGTCGCCGCAGGCCAGCGCGGCCGGGCGGACCTCCCTGCCACGCACGATGTCGCCTGGGCGCAGCGTCGGCCGCATGCTCTCGCCGCACACGAGAAAAAGACTTTGCTCCCGCGGGAAACCTCTCATGCCTCCTGTAGATGGGAAATAGGCTGAAAACGAGAATAAAAAAAGGCGTCCTTCCGTGTTCTACAGAGGTTTAGGACGACCCGCAACTAGACACGAAAGGACGCCCACATGGGGATGTGGTGCCCTTGGGTGTGCCAGTTGCGATTTATCGAAGGTCCTAATTTCTGTAGATCACAAGCACAGACTCCGGCGGCGACCGCCGCCGGCTATGGAAATGCCGCCGCGAGGCGGCCTATTCGCCGCTTTCGCGGATGGCTTTCAGGACGGCGACAGGGAAGTTGTTGGTGGAGATGTCGGCTCCCATGTCGCGGGCCTTGCGCCACAGTTCAAGCGTCTCGGAATGCCACAGGTTCACTTTGAGCCCCGCCGCCTTCGCGTAGTCCACCGCCTCCTGCGGGGATTCCAGCAGCAGCGGCGCGATGGAGTAGCAGCCCGCCTCCACGGCGCTGTCGGTCTTCCAATTCTCAAGGCCGGCGCAGATGAGGCCGGTCAGCGCGTCGGGATGGCGCTCCTTCATGCGCATGAGAATCGGAATCTCGAAGCAGGTGAAGACGTATGTGCCGCCGCCGAGGTGCGCCTTGGCGACGTCGTAGAGCTTGTCCAGGTATTCGTCCATGCGCCGCGGCCCATACAGTTCGCCGTAGCGCGCCTTCATCTCCAGTTCGATGTAGAAGTCCTCGCGCTCGTCGAAGAGGGCGAAGAGCTCTTCGGCGGTGGGGACCGTCTCATCGGAGTTCTTCATCTTGAACTGCCTGATCTGCGCCAGCGTCATCTTCTCCACGATGCCTTCGCCCGTCGTCGTGCGCTTGATGTCGTTGTCGTGCATGACGACAATCTCGCCGTCCGCGGTCATGTGGAAGTCGGTCTCGAAGCCGGTGATGCCGTTGTCCAGCACATAGCGGAAGGCCATCAGGCCGTTCTCCGTGTAGGCCTCGGAAGTGCCGCGGTGCGCCAGAATGCGCGGATTCTCATGAGCAGTCTTCTTGTTCATAACTACTTGTAAATGAATGAGTTGTGATTAAGCTGAAAATTTTCCCTCAAGAAGCATCTGGATGGCCTGTGCGACGCCGCCCTCGTCGCATGTGGCGACCACATGGGTGGCGGCGGCGCGCGCGGCCTCGGTGCCATTGCCCACGGCAATGCCCAGTCCGCAGCCCGCCAGCATCTCCGCGTCGTTGTCCGCGTCCCCGATGGCCATCACGTCCGCAGGCGTGAAGCCCATCAGTCGGCAGACCTGCCGGATGCCCGTCATCTTGGTGATGCCCTCGTTGGAGACGACGATGATCTCGGGCTCCACGAAGGCGACATGGACGGGAAGGCCGCGCGCCTGGAAGCAGCGCACCAGCTCGTCGGCGAGGGCGGCGCGGGCAGACGGCTCCTGCGCCACGGCGAAGAAGACGACCTTGACGCATTGGCCGGCATGGGAGAAGTACTCCGCCTCGCTGGCGCATTCGGTGACGTATTCGCGGTGGCGCACCATGTCCTCGCGCGTCCCCTCGTCCACATGGAAGCCATAGTAGGTGTCGGGAAGGCCGAGGATAGGAACGAAGCCGCGGCGGCACGAGAGTTCCCATGTGAGGCGGATGGCCGCCAAAGGCAGCGGCGTGGCGGAGAGGACGCGCCAGCCGTCGGCGTCCACGACAGTCGCGCCGTCGTCCACCACCTGGCAGCCGTGCAGGGGCATGATGTCCGCCATCAGCTCCTGCAGGGAGGGCCAGTAGCGGCCCGTCCCGAAGGCGAAGGGGATTCCCGCCGCCTGCGCGGCCTTGACCGCGCGGATGTTCTCAGGCAGCACCTCCTGGTGGCTGCTCAGGAAGGTGCGGTCGACGTCGGAGATGATCAGGCGGCAATGGCCACTGTAGGCGGAGGGGCGGGGCATACGGGAAGAGACGGCGGAGTTACGGAAGAAAACGGTGGCGCTGGAAGCGTACGCAAGGAATATAACTTTCTTCGCGCGGCCTGACACATGCGAAGGCGACTTTTTGCGCGGATTCCCCCATCCTGCGGCAACCTGCCCGCACGCCCCGCCATAAAAAACAAATTTTTATTTGACAAATTTAATTTCATATGATATTTTATGGATGTTTCCCGAAAAATGTCAGAAACCACCACGCGAGCAGGAGAGACACGATGAAAGGCATCACGAACAGACAGCAGACGATTCTGGACTACATCAACCGCTTCGGGCAGGAGAACGGCATGGCGCCCACCATCAGCGAAATCAGCGCCGCCTTCGGCATCAGCGCCGCCACCGCCTTCGCCCATGTCAAGGCCCTCCAGAGGAAGAACCTCATCCAGCGCAGCTCCAAGGCCCGCAGCATAACCCTCCCGGGCGGCGGACACATCCACCACTTCTCCATGAACCTCTCCATCCCCATCCTCGGCCGCATCTCCGCCGGCGTCCCCGGCGAGGCGGAAGAGCATGTGGAGGGCCACGTCAGCGTCGATCCCGCCATGCTCAAGAAGGTCCGCGGAAGCAATCCCCTCTTCGCCCTCACCGTCACCGGCGAGAGCATGCGCGACGCCGGCATCCTGGACGGCGACCTCCTCATCGCCCAGAAGACAACCTCCGTCAACATCGGCGACGTCGTCGTCGCCCGCGTGGACGACGCGGTCACCGTCAAGTACATCTATCTGACGGACGGCAAGTGGGAGCTGAGGCCCGCCAACCCCGACTTCAAGTCCCGCTTCCTCGAACTGGACCAGCTGCGCGTCCAGGGCACCGCCGTCGGCCTCATCAGAAGCCTGTGACAGAATGGGCGGCTGGGCGACAAAGCAGGACAAGCCAGGCAGCAGGCGCCGTGCCTTCCGCCTTGTGCCGCTGGCGATGGCCGCCTTCATGCTCTGCCTGCTGGCGGCCGCCTGCCTCTCCCCTGTCTGGAAGGGGGACGGGAACCGGCCGCTGCTGCTGCTGCTGGCGGCGGCGCCCGGCAGCGGCATGCCCGCCATCGCCCTGGCCGACTACGGCGGCGGCACGGGCGTCCTCGTCCTCATCCCCGGCGGCAAAGGGGACGCGCAGGCTCTTGAGGCGGCCCTGAAGGACAGGGGGGCCGAAACGGTCGACGCCCTCTTCGTCCCCGCCTACTCGCCCTGCCATCGCGGCGCCGCCGAATGGGTCGCCGGATGGCCCGTCCGCCAGGCCTATCTGACCGACAAAAGCCGCAGTTCGGCGGATTTCTCGCCGCTCCTCGACGCCGCCGCCGAGGGGCGCATTACATTAAGCCGGCTCCAGCCGCAGGAAGGCGACGGCGCGGAGGAGCGCGCCACGGCGTGGAGCGCCCTCCACAACGGCTGGACATGGCGCTACCAGCACTGGCCGGGCGGCGCGGCGCGCTGCACAATCAGGCCCCCCGCCTCGCAGGAGGAATACTGCTTCGACGCCTGCGCCACCGGCGAATGCACCGTCTCCTGCATGACGGCGGACGGCGCAAGCCGCCTCCTCCTGACAATCCCCCGCTGCAACCGCCTCCAGCGACACACACTCCCCCTGGAACAGCAACGCCCATGATAGCCCGACTGACAGGTGAACTGCTTGAGAAGACCCCCGCCGACGTGGTGCTGGACGTGCACGGCGTCGGCTACCAGCTCTCAATCCCCCTGAGCACGGCCGACCGCCTGCCCGCCCCGGGCACGCAGCTGACCCTCTACACCTACCTGGCCGTCCGAGAGGACGCCATGGTCCTCTACGGCTTCGGCACCCGCCAGGAGAAGGAGCTCTTCACCCTCATCCTGGAGAACGTCAAGGGCTTCGGCCCGCGCCTGGCCCTCAACGTCCTCTCCGCCATGCCCATCGCCAACTTCTGCCAGGCGGTCGCCGCCAAGGACCTGAAGCTGCTCGGCCGCATCAACGGCGTCGGCAAGAAGAGCGCCGAACAGCTCGTCCTCGACCTGAAGGGCAAGCTGGACGGCCTTGCGGGAGTCGCGCTTCCCGCAGGGGACGGCGGCGCGGCCCCGCCCGAGGACGCCGCCTGCCAGAATGAAATCAACGACGCCGTGGCGGCCCTCGTCCAGATGGGGCTCCGCCAGGAGGACGCCCAGAAGCTTGTGGCGGCCGTCCTCCCGCAGGTGAAGGAGGGCGGCGCCGTGACCGCCTCCTCCCTGATTCTCCTCTCCCTACGGCAGGCCAATGCCGCCAAGAGCAAATAAGGGCAACCGACCATGGCGCAGCAGGACACACGCTTCATCACATCGGAAATGAACGCCCGCGAGGAGGAGTTCGAGCGGACGCTCCGCCCGCAGAGCTTCAAGGACTTCCCCGGCCAGGACAAGGTCAAGGAGCAGCTGCAGATCATGGTGCAGGCGGCCTCCAGCCGCGGCGAGACGCTGAACCACGTCCTGCTCTCGGGGCCTCCCGGCCTGGGCAAGACGACGCTGGCCAACATCATCGCCAACGCCTGCGGCAAGAAGCTCAAGGCCACCAGCGGCCCCGTCATCGAGAAGCCGGGGGACCTGGCCGGCCTGCTCTCCACGCTGGAAGAGGGCGACATCCTCTTCATCGACGAAATCCACCGCCTGCCCCGCCAGGTGGAGGAGTACCTCTACTCCGCCATGGAGGACTTCGCCATCGACATCATGGTAGACTCCGGCGTCGCCGCGCGCTCCGTCCGCGTGAACCTGCCCCAGTTCTGCCTCATCGGCGCGACCACGCGGCAGGGCAAGCTCTCGGCCCCCCTGCGGGAGCGCTTCACCATGAAGTGCCGCATGGCCTACTACGCCCCCGAAGTCCTGCAGACCATCCTGACGCGCAGCGCCAAGGTCCTCAACACCGCCGCCGAGGCGGAAGGCCTCCTGGAGATCGCGCGGCGCTCGCGCGGCACGCCGCGAATCGCCAACAACCTCCTCCGGTGGGTGCGCGACTACGCCCAGGTCAAGGGCAGCGCCATCACCGGCGCCGTCGCCGCCGACGCCCTCAAGATGCTCTCCATCGACGACGACGGCCTCGACGAGATGGACAACCGCATCCTGGAGACCATCATCTACAAGTTCCACCAGCACGCCGTGGGCCTCAAGTCCCTCGCGGTCGCCGTCGGCGAGGAGGAGGAGACCATCGAGGACGTCTACGAACCCTATCTCATCCAGGAGGGCTACATCCTGCGGACCCCCGGCGGCCGCGTCGTCACCGACCGCGCCCTGCGCCGCTTCGGCCTCGCCGGCCCCGAACACCCCCAGCAGGCCACGCTCGGCCTGTAGCCGCCAAAGCGTGAACTTTGACTCCCCCAAAGGACGCCTCCCTGCCGGGGAAGAGACGACGCTGACCCAAGGCCGACTTGGTTCTGCTATTCTAACTCCTTATTTCCCATTGTCTTATTACATATTTTGCAGTTTTCGCACATAGTCCTTCTTGGAGCCGAAGAGGCCTTGTAGGCGACGTAACCTATCTTGTTGCGTAATCAACGTTGCGAAATTTTCGCAATGCGCATGCGGATTCAATTTATCGCCCCCCTGACAGTTTTTGGCAGGGGTCCAGTCATAAAGTAAGAGCGATTACAGGACGAAACCGCAAAAGACAGGAATCCATGCTGGTCAATCTGCTCAAGAGAATTTTCGGGAGGTCGTCGTCGCAGGCCTCTTCATCTTCGGGGTCGTCGCAGGCACCCGCCCGCCGACTCGCGCCAGCCCGCCGCCCCACGCCCGTCGCGGGCGGCGACTGGGCTGCGCTGGTGGACACGGAATCCCCCAGGGGCTTCACAGTCTATGACCTGAAGGGTGTTCCTTTGCGCCTGAAGCGCAGCGACGAAGTCGCGCGCGGCGGCGAGGGCGTCATCTACCGCCTGATGCAGAACGACGGCATCCTCATCAAGGTCTGCAAACACGAGACGCTTGCAGACAGGGCGAAGATGTCGGTCTTCCGCAGCCGGCTGAAGGCGATGATGCAGTTGGAGGAATGCCGACAGGCAGACTTTCTGGCATGGCCGCTGATGCCGGTGCTGGACGCCAAAGGCGGCGCGATCGGCTTCGCCATGCGCCGATGCAGGGGGCGGACGCTGCGGGCGCTGCTGGCCCCCGTGCAAGTGCAGCGCTTCTTTCCCGGCTGGAACCGCCTGCACGTCGCACAAGTCGCGCTGAACTTTCTGGACGCCGTGCGGATGCTGGCGCGCCACCGAGTCCTTGTCAACGACTTCAATCCAGGCAATTTCCTCGTAGACAAACGGGGGCATGTGCGCCTCATCGACTGCGACAGCTTCCAGATTCCCGTGGAAGGCGGAACCCCCTTCATGACCCGCACCTACACGCCCGAATTCGCCGCGCCCGAACTGCTCCTGCATCCGGAGCTGTTCGACAAGCCACGCACGCCGGAACAGGTCCGCTTCTCCCTGGCCGTGGTCATCTACATGGTGCTGATGAGCGGACTGCACCCCTACGCGCGGTGTGGCGGCGGCGACCCTGCGGAGAACCTGAAGAGCGGCAAATGCCCGCTGGACAAGGAGAGCGGCGTGCGGATGCCAGTCAGCTGGTACAAGTCCGTCAGCTGGCTGACGCCAAGCCTGAAGGAATGCTTCCTCAGGATGTTCAGGGACGGCTTCGCGCATCCGGCGCAGAGGCCGCTTCTGGGCGAGCTGAGAGCCGAACTCGTGGATTTCATC
>CACZQQ010000100.1 GCA_902783355.1 uncultured bacterium | reverse complement strand
TGCCGACACGGACGACGAGGCCGTAGAGGCGCCTGCCGTAGAGGAGCCTGAGGAGGCCGAGGAGCCTGAAGAGGTCGTGGACGAGAATGCGCCTGCGACTGAAGTTCACGAGACGCGCGACCACTACCGTCGCACGAATCGTGGCACGCAGGGTGTCATCAGTGTCAAGCTTGTTCCTGGCGACCAAGTGGTTGCCGCCATGCAGATTGAACCGGACACGACGCTCGACCTCCTGATGCTCTCAAAGCTTGGCCAGGCAGTGCGCATTCCTGCCGGACAGGTGCGCCGTACAGGACGCAACTGCAAGGGCGTCAAGGTGATGCGATTCTCGAGGGAGAAAGATTCCATCGCCAACGTCTCGCTGGTGGAACCCCTTCCCGAAGAGGATGCCGCCGCCAACGAGGCCCGCGCCGAAAGCGACGAGCGCGCCGCGCAGCATGCCGCCGACTTCGCCGCGAAGCGCGCGGCGGAGGATGCCGCGCAGACCGCCGCCGAGGAGGCCGCCGAAGCCGCCGCGCAGGAGGCTCTTGAGAATGGGGAGGCCGTCGCAGGTGACGCGCCCGCCGGAAACGAAGACAACCAGTAACCAGAGGAGTTTTCATCCATGTTCATCGACATCCACGCCCACGCCTACCGCAGGCCCGTCCCCTTCGTCGTCCAGTTCT
Organism: uncultured bacterium; assembly: GCA_902783355.1. The sequence continues at coordinate 1,536 of CACZQQ010000100.1, read as the reverse complement.
GCAGTGCGGACGAACTGCTCAGGCGCTACGACGAGGCCGAAATCGAGAAGGGCTTCATCCTGCCCATCGTCAGCCCCGAAATCTACCTTCCGCAGGCGAACGAGGACATCCTCGACATGTGCGCCGCCCATCCGGACCGCTTCGTCCCCTTCTGCAACATCGACCCGCGCTGCCTGGCCAACTCCTCCAAGGCGCCGCTGGACACTGTCCTCCAGTACTATAAGGACAAGGGCTGCAAGGGCGTCGGCGAAATCATGCCCAACATGCAGATGATGGATCCGAAGGTGCAGAACCTCTTCGCCTGCGCGGAGAAGGTGGGGCTTCCCGTGACCACGGACGGTTCGCTCGTGGCGGACGGCGACTTCGGCCTCTGCGACCAGCCGGGCCTGCCTGGCCTGGAGTACACGCTCGCCATCCATCCCGACCTGAAGATGATCGCCCACGGCCCCATCTTCTGGGGGGAGCTCGGCGGCTTCGAGACGCCTGCGCAGCGCAAGCCCGTCATGCGCCCCAACGGCCACCAGACGCGCTTCTACATGCCCAAGGGGCCGCTCAGCGGCGAGTGCGCCATCCATTCGCTCTTCCGCCGCTTCCCCAACCTCATGGGCGAGCTCTCGGACGCGTTCACCGTGCTCAACTGCGACCACATCTACGCCTCCAAGTTCATGACCGAGTTCCAGGACCGCCTCATGCTCGGCACCGACATCTGCAGCTTCGGCCACAAGTTCTGTTCGCTTGAGCTGCTCAAGGAACTCCATTCGGAGTGCCTCATCAGCGACACCGTCTTCAAGAAGATCGGCCACGACAACGCTGTCAAGTACTTCGACCTGTAGCACAGGACTAGCCGCCCCAGACTTGAGCGGGCGCGGGAGGGCCGCGCTCCTGCGCCCGCCGGCTTCCCAACCTGAGCGGGCGCCACTTTGACGCCCCCAGATGCGGCGCGAAAAATCCGCAGCCCGTGGCTGCTCACAATCAGTCTTGCCCAAAAGGAACCACCCCATGACCAGAAAACTCTTGCTCCTGCTGGCCATCTGCATGGCCGCCTGCGTCTTTGCCGAAGAGAAGAAGCCCATCGTCATCGGCCAGGCCATCGACTTCCTGGACAACGCCTTCTTCACAGGCAAGGCGGACTACTACTCAAAGGAGGAGCTGCGCGAGCGCGTGCAGGCCTCCTACGACGCGGGCGTCCGCCGCGTCTACTTCCGCGGCACGGGCGGCGTGACCTACTATCCATCGTCCGTCCGCAGGATGTACACGGGCTCGCACAACAACGAGTGGGCCATGAAGCTCTACAAGACCATCCACTCCTACGACGTGGTGGCCGAGTACATCAAGGTCTGCCATGAACTGGGCATGGAGCTGTACTATTGGGATCCCGTCTTCGACTGCTCCCTCTATACGGAAAACTATCCAGGCACGGAGGACTATGCCAACTTCGGCGCGCTGCCCACCGCCGACCTCAACATCAAGGAGGAGCACTGGGTGAAGCACCGCCAGGCCGACCTCCGGCCGCGCGAGAACCTGCATGGCGCCATC
>CACZQQ010000099.1 GCA_902783355.1 uncultured bacterium | reverse complement strand
GCATTGCGCAAGTTAACGATGCAATTCCTTTTTTATGTTCCGTTCCCATCAGGGGTATGTTGCGCGGACTGCCGAAATGCAACGTGAGTGCGCGTCCCTTTGGCGTGCACAGGCCGGGAGGCGTCGCGCCTATTCCACGGCGGCGTGCTGGATGACGGCGACCGGCTTGCCGTCCTCGCCGTCCTCCACGGCCAGGGTGCCGGTCACGGTGACGATGGAGTTGTTCCACGGCGCGGTGGCCGACGCCGTCGGCTGGAAGGGAAGCATGACGGCGCAGCAGCCCGTGGAGTCGGAGACGTTGCAGTAATAGACCTTCTGCATCGTCTTCGTGCTCTTCTTGACAACGCAGGTGGCGCGCAGCTTTATTTTCAGACCGGCGTAGTCGGCGGGCTTTTGCGTCATGTAAAGGACTTGCGCGTAGCGCATTGTGGAGTTTGCCTGCGTCAGGTCCAAGTCGATCGCGGCATTCTGTTGCGTCGGCGTGGCCGTGGCCGCGGGCGCCTTTTCCTTGCCGCCGCAGCCGGTCAGGAGGAGCAGCAGGCAGCAGGCGGCCACGCTTGCGGTTCGCCGAAGCCGCCACCGGCGGACGATGGCGCCCAGCAGCGCGCACAGCAGGAAGGCGAGCATGTCGGCGGCGACAATGGTGGAGCCGACGGGCGTGCCTGCCATGATGGCCGTGAAGAGCCCGATAAGGGCGCATATGACGGAAAGTATTGCGGCGCAAATAGTTACACCAATAAAGCTGCCGCAGAGGCGCATGGCGGCCAGCGCAGGGAAGACGATGAGCGCGGAGATGAGCAGCGACCCCACCAGGTTCATCGAGAGGACGATGATGACCGCCACCACGGCGGCCAGCAGGAGGTTGCAGGCGCGCACGCGAAGTCCCGCCGCCCGTGCGAAGGTCTCGTCGAAGGTGATGGCGAAGAGGCGTTCGTAGAAGAGGACGAAGAAGAGGACCACGGCCAGCGAGAAGCCCGCGCACAGCCAGACGTCCAGCGTGGAGAGGGTCAGGATGGAGGTCGAGCCGAAGAGCGTGCTGCAGACGTCGCCGGAGAGGTTGGCGGAGGGGCCGAAGAGGTTGAGGGCGAGGTAGCCGATGGCCAGCGAGCCGACGGAGAGCATGGCGATGGAGGCGTCGCCGCGGATGCGCGCGTTCTGGCCGGCGCAGAGCAGCCCGATGGCGCACAGGACGGTCACGGGCAGGACGAAGAGCATGGGCGCCGTCAGCTTCAGCACGGTCGCCAGCGCCAGCATGCTGAAGGCCACGTGGGAGAGGCCGTCGCCAATCAGGGAGAGGCGCTTGAGGACGAGCGTGACCCCCAGCAGGGAGGAGCAGAGGGCGATCAGCAGGCCGGCCACCAGCGCGTGCTGCACGAAGGGATAGGAGAGGTATGTCGTCAGGGTCTCGATGGCGCTCATTGTTTTTCTCCCTCTTGGTCAACGGGTTGATTTCTATTCAGATAGGCTTCGCGGGTGCCCCAGAAGGGCGGTTCGGCCATGTGCAGGACATGCGTGGCGTGGGTCACGGCGGCATGGAGGTCGTGGGAGACCATGAGGATGCCCATGCCTTCCTCCTGCCGGAGGCTGGTGACAAGGCGGTAGAGTTCCTCCTGCATGGCGGGGTCCAGGCCGGCGGTCGGCTCGTCCAGCAGGAGGAGGCGTTTGGCGGCGCAGAGCGCGCGCGCCAGCAGGACGCGCTGCCGCTGCCCGCCGGAGAGTTCGCGGAAGCTGCGGCGCCGCAGTTCCGTCAGGCCGAGGCGCTCCATGCTGCGAGTCGCCTGCCCGCGTTCACGTGCGCCGTAGAATGGCCGCCAGCCACAGTGGTTGATGCATCCGGAAAGGACGACCTCCCAGACGGTTGCGGGGAAGTCGGCGGGAATGGCGGCCTGCTGCGGCAGATAGCCGATGTCGCATGGCTGCAGCGCCGACGACAGCGTGACGCGGCCGGCCAGAGGCGGCTGAAGATGCAGCAGGGTGCGCACAAGCGTCGACTTGCCCGCGCCGTTGCTGCCCAGCACGCACAGGCACTGGCCGGCCTCCAGGCTGAAGGTAAGTCTTTCCACGAGAACATGTCCCGGATAGCCAAGGGAGAGGGATTCGCATTCCAGCAGTGGCATGGCGGCTTCCTTGTTCATTCAGGCAGGCCGAGGGCTTGCCTGAGGGTCTTCAGGTTGTTTTCCATGGCCTGCAGATAGCGCGGCCGTTGGGCGGCGCCCTTCGCGGGAGGGGCCTGCAGAGAGTCCATGGTCAGGATTTTCACGTCGCGGCGGCCGGAGGTCTTCACGACCGTGCCGGCGATCTTGCGGTTGCTTCCCTCCAGGACCAGCACGGCGGGCAGCTGGAGCCGCTTGACCTTTTCCGACAGGAACGCAATGGTCTTGAAACTGGCCTCGGTCTCGGCCGAGCAGCCGGAAAAGGCGGCGAAGCAGGTCAGGCCGTAGTCGTCCATCAGGTAGCGGAAGGGGAAGCGGTCGGCGAAGAGCAGCGTCTTGAGGGGCGCCGCCGACACCGCCGCCGCATAGCGCCTGTCCAGCTCCTTGAGCTGCGTGACGAAGGCGCGGCAGTTGGCCTGGTACTCGGCGGCGTGGGGCGCGTCGAGTTGCGCGAGACGGTCCGCAAGGCTCTGGCAGAGGCGCGCCGCGAAGCGGAGGGAGAGCCAGACATGCTCGTCCAGTTCAACCTCGTCCTCGTCATGATGGTGGTGCTCGTCTTCGTCATGATGGTGGTGTTCGTCCTCGTCTTCGTCCTCGTCTTCGTCATGATGGTGATGTTCGTCTTCGTCTTCGTCCTCATGATGATGATGGTGGTGAGGCTCCATGCCTTCGAGATGGGCTTCTTCGCGCACGTCCTTGCCCAGCGTCTTGACAAGATCCAGGGCGACGCGGCGCGGATTGGCGCCTGCGCGCAGGGCGGCCTTGGTCCATGCATCGGAGGCGCCGCCGACATACACGAAGAGGTCGCATTTGGCGATGCGTGCAATGTCCTGCGCGCTGGGCTGGAAGCTGTGCAGGTCCACGCCGCTGTTCTGCAACTGGATGAGTTCAACGGAATCTATTTGGCGGCCAAGGATTTGCTGCGTCCAGTCATAGAGCGGGTACGTCGTGACGACAATGCGCAGGCGAGGTGGGGCGGCGGCGCGGAGCGGCTGTGCGGCCAGAAGGCACAATGGCAGCAGCAGCGCCATGATGGTATGAAGGGTTCTTTTCAGGCTTGGGGGTTCCTTGAAAAGTTGTAACATGTTGAAAATAAATAGTATACGATACACATCGCGGTTGCGCGCCGCCGATAGGCGGCCGTGTGCCGCCGTGGGACGCGTGGCGTTTTGACGACAGGCAGGGCATCCATGCACGGGCGCGCACGGATGTCAAGAAAGCGTCAGGACCTTGCGATGTGCTTTAGCAGCAGGCCTCGGGAGGGCCGCGCGTGAATATCTTTGCCTCGAAACGGAATATGATAATATGGTTGGTCGGCGAAATGGCTGCGGCATGGCCCGGCCTGAAGAAGAGGGGGCCTTGACCTACCGCCGCTGCCATGGCGAGCGCGCCATGGCAGATGGGGCAGTTGTCGTTCTCAAGCGCGTCCTCCACTTCGGCGTGGAGGCACTCTCCTCCGCTGGAGGCGGCCTGCGCCTGCTGCGCCAGCGTGGCCAGATGGCGGCCTAAGTGGCAGCGGATATGGACGAGTTCGCAGCATGCAAACGCCAGCAATGCCACGAGCATCGCCGTCATCGAATAGTCATGCATCCTGCGGAGTTTCATGGATATGCCTTGAGGGTGTCTTGAAAAGTGCAATAATATAATGACGATTTCCCTCTTTTGCGCCGTGGCAAGGCGACACGCCCGGCCGTCAGGCGCATTGCTCCCTGCACGTGGAGTCCTCCGCCTCGAACTCTAGCGTGCAATGGCCGATGCCATGATGGCGCAGAAGCGCCTTCAGGGCCTCCCGCGTCTGCACGAAGCGGGACAGCTCGTGCACCTTGACGTGCGCCGTCAGGGAGTTCTCCGTCGTGCTGAGCGCCCAGACGTGGACATGGTGGATCTCCTTGACATTTTCCACCTCGAGCATCTCGCTCTGCAGATGGCGCAGGTCGATCCCGCGCGGCACACCGTCGAGGGCGAGGACGAGGCTGTCCTTGAAGAGCGACCACGACGAGAGGAGGATGACCGCCGCTATCGCCAGCCCGACGACGGGGTCGAGCCATGTCTGGCGCGTCAGCATGATCAGCCCGCCTGAAACCACGACGCCGACGGAGACCAGCGTGTCGGCCAGCATGTGCAGGTAGGCCCCCTTGACGTTCAGGTCGCCCTCCCTGCCGGCGGACAGCAGGAGCGTCGTCAGCCCGTTGACCAGGATGCCGACGCCTGCGGTGGCCATGATGGCGCCGCCGGAGGGCGCCGAGCCGTGCATGAACTTCATGAGGCATTCGTGGACGATGAGCGCGACGGCCGCCAGCAGGATCAGCGAGTTGGCAAAGGCCGCCAGGACGGTCGCCTTCCTGAAGCCGTAGGTGAAGGTCGCGTCCGCGTGCCTCTTCGCCAGCAGGAAGGCGGTCAGCGAAATGACCAGGCCGCCCACGTCGCCGAGATTGTGGCCGGCGTCCGCCATCAGGCCGACGGAGTCCCATCGGCATCCCAAAAGGAATTCCACGGCGACGTAGGCGAGGTTGACGGCAATGGCCACGACGAAGCGCTTCCCGACGGCGGGATCGAAGGCATGGTGGTGCGCGTGCGCATGGTCGTGGCTATGGGAATGCAAGGCCATTCTTGTTCTCCTAGTTGTATAAACTATTGTTTATCCTTTTGGGTGCGTGCCTTCCGTCGTCTCGCTCAGGTGCGACCGGCAGATGTCGAAGAGCAGCTGCACATGGTAGTCGTCCAGGGAGTAGAAGACGGATTTCCCTGTGCGTCTTGCCCTGACCAGACGAAGCTGGCGGAGATGTTTCAGGTGGTGCGAGACCGCCGGCTGCGTCATCTGCATGACCTGGGTAAGGTCGCTGACACATAACTCACTCAATAGCAATGAGTTAATTATCTTCAGGCGCGTCGGGTCGGCGAAGCATTGGAAGATTTCCGCCATGCGGGCCAGCGTCAGGTCGTCGGAAAGCCCTCGAAGCGCTTTCTCTATATTCCTATTATTATGTATGACGGTGCATTCAGAGGTCTCTTGCATGACGGCTCTCCATGGTTGTCATATAAGCGATTGTTTATAATATATCACGCAGAAACAGATTCGCTGCCCGCCGCCGGCGGAATGCTCAGTTCCCCACGAAGGTAGGTAATTGAAAGCTGCGGCTTGTCCGCCGTAGCGCCAGCGCGAAGGCGGAAGGGCGCGCAGCCTGCGGAAGGCCAATCCAAATCTCTCGGCGCCCGCACTTGTCCTGCGTAGCGCCAGCGCGAAGGCGGAAGCAGCGCACGGAAGTGCGCGACCTCGCGTAACCGCTGGCAAGCGCCCGCAGGGCGCGCAGCCTGCGGAAGGCCAATCCAAATCTCCCGGCGCCCGGAAGGGCGCGACAAAATGGTTGTTTTACCTACCCTCTTGGGGCACACTGCCTTGTTTTTAGCCGCGAAGCGGCGACAGAGAACAGACGGGGGTGGAGCGGCTTGTCCGCCGTAGCCTTGGCGAAGGCGGGACGAAAAAATTGGAAAACAAACGAACAGCCATGTGCTTCTCTAACACACGGGGCGAGGAAGCTGTTGTTTT
>CACZQQ010000098.1 GCA_902783355.1 uncultured bacterium | reverse complement strand
GCGCCGATGGCGTCTACATGTTCAACATGTGCTATGTGACAAATTATTACTCGCTGGTGCGCAGGAAGTCGACCGATCTGGCAGGGCGGAGCAAGAACTACTTCGTCACCACCCACATGCCGCGCCATCTCTCCTCCACGCAGCCATCGCCCGGCCAGGGCGGGCAGCTGGCCGCCCTCTATCCGCAGTATCCGCTGAACCTGAAGGACACGGCCCCCTGCGACTATCTGCTGGAACTCGGCGACGACGTGCAGAACCTCCCCGACGGGGTTCCCGCGCCCGAGGCGCAACTCCTTCTGAAGACCTCCATGTCGGCGGAGCAGCCGCTGGCGGTCAGGCTCAACGGCGTGCCAGCGGTCTTCAAGTCGCTGAAGGACACCGTGGCGTGCTACGATGTCCCGCTGACGGCGCTCCATCCGGGGCAGAACACGCTCACCATCGCCGCCTCCGCGCCAGTCTCGACCAAAGAGAAGACAATCCTCTCCGGCAAGGAAATCCTCCACGGCGACAACCAGCCGCCGTGGCGACGCCTCTTCCCCGGCAGCGGCGCCGCCGGGGCGGAGGAGATCGTGGAGGACGCCTACCGCCTGAAGAGCGTGGCCACAGGACCGACGAACCTGATGTATCCCTTCGGGGCGATGAACGGGCAGGACATCACCGTCAAGGTGGAGGTCCGCGCCGAACCCGACGCGGCGGAGGGCAGCGTCTGCCTCCGCGTCGCCAACGGACGCTTCGTCGAAGTGGTCGACTTCATGCCCGACCGCGTGCGGCTGCGCTACGCAGGGCACCAGACGCCCGTGGACACCACCGTCTTCCATGAATACACCCTCGCCATCGGTGCCGACGGCAGCGAAGTCCTGCTAATGGACGGGGCGCGGATCCTTGCCGGCAGGACGCAGGCCGACGCGCATGATGTCAAATTCCGCCTGAAGGGCTTCCATTACGAGATGCCAGGCATGCACGACGCCTCGCTGCTCATCGGCGGTCTCGACATCGGCGCGGCGGGCGCGGGCCTCTGGCGCAATCTGCGCTACGTCACTACGTCGCTGACCGTCAGCGACGCGATGCTGCAGGTCGTCTTTCCGCCGCATCTGAGCCCTCTGATGCGCCAGGCGCTGGAGAAGAAGGAATACATCTACCGCCAGGAGTGCGCCGACGGCGGCTTCACGGAGGTGGAGGGCGTCAAGAGGGGCTATCCGCCGCTGGGGAAGGCGGAGGGCATGGCGGGCGTGCTTTTCGACCATACGCAGGCTGAATGGCACATGGTCGACATGGCGCAGTTCAAACCGCTGCAGACGCCGCATCGTTTCATGACCGCCGAATGGAAGGTCACCTGCACGAAGGCGCCGCGCAAGGCCACGGAGCAGAACTTCCAGCTTGTCCTGAGGCCGCAGGAACTGCATTCCTCCGGGCAGCCATGGAATTTCATGGTGCGCAGCGCGGAAGGCCTGATCGTGACCCCCTTCGGCACGATGGAGGTGCCCGGCGGCGCGCAGCGCCTGGCCGCCGTGATTGACTGCGCCACGGGCGAGGCCGCCGTCCTGCTGGACGGCCAGGTCGTCGCCAGCGGGCAGCTGGCCGCCACCACCGACGAGGCCTGCGTCCTCTTCGGCGACGGCTCGTCCATCATCTCCGGCGCCGCAGTCCTTGAATACATTCGTTTGGGTTATTTTGACTTGTAATCTTCAACGGAGAACGACCATGATCAAAGCGATGCTTCTCCATCTGTCGAACAACATGTGGTTCGACACGCCGCATTTCACCCATCCGGACAAGGCGAAGTACATGCGCCTCTATCCGCAGCATTGGGAGCGCATGCTGAAGGCGGCGCAGGGATCAGGCTGGTCGGAGACGGTGCAGTGCGACGAGGACGTGTGGCTGAAGGTGACCACGCGCTACGCGGAATGCGGCGGCCAGATGCTCGTCATCGACTTGGGCGACGCCATCCGCTATGAAAGCCATCCTGAAATCGCCGCCGTGGACGCATGGAGCGTGGAGAAGTTCCGCAACGAATTGGCGCGCCTGCGCGGCCTCGGCCTGGAACCCATCCCGAAGCTGAACTTCTCCACCTGCCACGACGCGTGGATGCGCGAATACGCCCGCATGGTCTCCTCGAAGGCCTACTACGCCTTCTGCCACGACATCATCCAGGAGGTCAGCGGCCTCTT
>CACZQQ010000097.1 GCA_902783355.1 uncultured bacterium | reverse complement strand
CTGCCTCTTGTCATGACGAGCCGTGTCGCGATGACGAACGGCACCGTCTCCGCGCTCTCCGCAATGCCGCTGAAGGCGCCGAAACTGCTCTCGTAGACGATCTGTCGGGGAAGGTCAAAGCGGCGTGTGATTTCAAACTCCACCCAGTCGCTTCCGTCATGCAGCAGCCGGACCTGCGACCGGCCGCCGCCCAGCGCCGTCGGCGCGCCCGTCGGCGAGACATGGTTCCAGCCATCCCCCATGTCCCTGTCCAGCAGATAGTCATTCAGGCCGTCATAGCGGCGGCCGCTGCGCAGATCCTGCACGCTGAACGTACCGTCCGCATGGATCTGGAGCCGCAGGATGCCGTTGTCGGCACACATCTGCCCGTCCAGCATGGATCTCCAGTACCGCACCACGTCGGCGGCGGGGCGGATCTGCAGCGTATGCCATCCCGAGGCAGGCAGCGCCACCGTCAGCGCAACGCCGTAGACATCGTACGGGCGCGCGTCCGCGCGGTAGAACAGGCGCGTCTGGCGGCGCCGGATCCAGCGGATGGAATAGGGCACTTCCACGCCTGCGTCAAAGATGCGGAAGCTGTTCAGCCTTTCGTAGCCGAAGGGTTCGGCCTGGCTCTCCGGATAGGTTCCCGCGGGGAAGGCCACTTCAAGTTCACGCGTCTCTGCCACCTCGTAGGGAAGCGGATTGTAGAGGCGCACGGCATAGCGGCCGTCGTCGGCCACTTCCATACGCGCCATCTGCGCCGCGTCGTCCTCAAAACGGTGGATCTGATGCCGTATGTCCGTCCCCAGCACGCGGGCGCGGTCGCGCAGGATGAACTCCTCTTCAAGGCAGCGTCCCAGCTGCATGACCTCCTCGATGCGGCCCAGCACCTGGCGGTGCACGGCGTCGATGGCGCAGCCGCAGATGGAATCATGGGCATGGTTCTGCAGAAGATGGCGCCAGAGATAATCCAGCTTGTCCAGCGCCTCGCCCGCCTCGCCGCAGGCGCATCGCTCCGCCAGCTGCGGCTCCCAGGCAAGCTCCAGGCGGCTTTCCGCACGGTCATTGGCCAGCTTGACGTCGTAGCGGCTGCTCAAGGTGGCGCTGATCTGGTTGCCCGTGTCGCGCTTGCCGGGCGCCGGATGAATCTGTTCGCCATGCACTTCCTCGGCCTCCTCGGCGGCGACATCGGCAAAGTAGTCCGTCAAATCCGAATGGACGACCTCCGTCTCGGGATACATCTCCTTTATCCAGGCCAGCAACTCGCAGGACTGTCCAGTGGCCTCGCAGTGGTCCACGGCGTCGGAGAGGACAAGGCGCCCGCCGAAATGCGCCCCGGCCTCATCCATCCAGTCGCGGAACCGCCGTTCGAACTCCTCCCGCTCCAGAGGGATGTCCCACCAGCCGCGGACCCCCAGCGTGAAGTTCCCGTATCCATTGCGCGGAAGAAGACGCAGGACAGGGAGTTCCGTCTGGTCCATCCCCGTCCACCGCAGGCGGCTGCGGCCGTCATGCGGGAACCCGCGCCATGCGACCACGCCGATCAAGCCGAAGCCGTCCAGAACCTGGGGCAGCTGCGCGACATGGCCGAAGACATCGCAGACATAACCCACCGGCCATGGCTCGCCCCCGAAGGCGCGCGCCACGGTGTGCCCGACCTGCAGATTGCGGATCAGCGCTTCCAGGGAGACAAGAAATTCGTCAGGCATCACATACCAGGGGCCGACCTTCAACCTGCCGTCGGCGACAAGCTTGCACAGCCGCTGGCGCCAGCCGGGATGCAATTCACAGACGTCTTCCAGGACGATGGTCTGCCCGTCAAAGACGAACATCCGCAAGTCGCCTGACTCCAGGTGCCCCGCCAGCTTGCCGACCGTGTCGCACAAATAGTTGCGAAACTCCTGGAAGCTCTGATACCACTCCCTGTCCCAATGCGTTGACGCGAAATAGTAGAATTTCATGCTTCGCCCTGCCTGACCCGCACCCACATCTCCGCATGCCCCGGCGGCAGAAGCAAGTTCGCCTTCTCCATGTCGCCCTCCTGCACGCCCGTAAGAAGATTCCTGTATTTCCCCGCCATGCCAAGGCGAACCTCCTCCGCCGTATCTCCCCAGTTGTCCAAGACAAGGAAGTCCGCCTCCCCGTCCGCCCCGGCAAGGATGTCCACGTGAGTCGAGCCGGTTGACGCCGTGGGCGAGACGCCGGCGCGGGCGCTGGCCTGGAGGAGGAGCGACCGCAGCAGGCGGCCATCCCTCAGGGCGCCGACGCCAAGGCAGGTGCCGACGTAGAAGACGGAAGCCGCGCGGATGGCCGTTGCGCATTGTCCGGCCCTGGCCAGGACCTCGATGCCCTCCCCCTGCATGTCCGCGACCTGCCACGCCGCCAGGCCTGCAAGCCCGTCAACGCCATCCAGCGGCACGAACTCCCCGCCGCGCAGGGCGCTGGCAGCGGCGGCCTTCTGCGCATCCCCGTCGCCATCGGGCGCCGCCGTCGCGACGGCCGATGGCATGTGCCATGTGCTGTGCAGCTCCGCCTCGCGGAAGCGCCACGCCTCGGCCAGTCCCAGCCCCGGCACCGTGCCGCTGTAGCGCCCCCGTGTCAGATCGTAGGCGCCGAGATGGCCATCAATCCAGAGCACGCCGCCCTTTTCCACGTACCTCTTGAGCAGCAAGGCGTTTTCGTCTGTCAGGGCGAATGCGCCGGGGACAATCACCAGGCGCAGCCGTCCCGTCTCCTGCGCCAGACGGCTGTAGTTGACGATTTTGAACGGGAGGTTCAACCTGTACAGCGTATCAGCATAGCCCCGCAGGTTGTCATGGAACTTCTCCAGCGTCCCGTCGGCGCAGTAGTGCACCATTTCGTTGGCGGGGTCGCGCAGGATGGCGATTTCGGGCGGCGCGGAACGGGCGGCCAAAAGCCGGTCGCGCAGCGGCTCGACAAGCCTGGCGAACTCCTGAACGTATTCGGTGACAGGACGCGCCCTGCCGTCGGGGCGCACAACCCCCCAGGCCGGCGCCTCCGTCCCCAGCGTCTCGCTGCGGAACTGCCAATACAGAATCCCCTTGACGCCCCAGCCCAGCTGTGGCAGCAGCTCGTGGTAGAAGGTCGTGCGGTCGAGCACGCGTTGCGGCATGGCAATCGAGCCGAAGTTGACATGCCACTCCGCATTGTAGAAGAGCTTGTCGCCGGCGGCGGAAACAGCCTGCGCGCAATGGAGCGGGCTGGGGGTCATGGTCGCGCCAAAGACGTCGCCGCCGCATTCCGCCAGCGCAAAATCGTCCACACACGTGATGCAATTGAACTCGCCGGCCGTGTCGGGCACGACATGCAGATAGACGGTGCGCTTCGGGTCAAGCTCCTTGACAAGCCGGACCCTCCACCGCGCCTCCTGCGTCAGCTTTTGCAGATGGAACAGCCGCCAGTCGACAAAGTCGGTCACGGTCTGGGTCTGGCGCGGCAGCTCCACCTCGCTCCAGTCGTTGTAGCAGCGCCCCCACACCCGGTTGAGCGCGTCGATGTCGCCGTATTTCTCCTGCAGGAAACGGATGAACCCCGCCGCACATGCGGGACAGTAGCACAGCATGGCATCGACCTGCGGCCGCCGCAGCATCAGGTTGCATTCAGGCTCGTTCCACACATCCCACATGTCCAGGGCCGGATGGGCGCGGAAGTGGCAGACGGCCTGCCGGATAAACTCTTCCCTGGCACGCCGCGCCGCCGCATGGCTGTGGCACGGCCCCGGATAGCCGCCCAGCTGGCGGCATATGTTCGCCGTGGATTCGCAACGGCGGCCATCCGCCCGCACCATCATCGAATCCGGGTGTTCGGCGTAGAGCCACGCGGGCGCGACTTCCATGATGAGGTTCAGCGTCACGCGCAACCCCTGCTCCTGCGCCAGCGCCATCAGGGCGTCCAGGTCCTCCCAGCTGTATTCTCCGCGACGGCGTTCGCTCCAGCGCCATTGAACCCAGAACTTGACGGCATCAAAGCCCATCGCGCGGATCTTCGCCATGTCCTCCGCCCAGCACTCCGGCGCAGGCGTAGGAGCGCGGTAGTACTGGGTGCCGTAGACAAATGGTGCCTGACTTGGAGCCATGTTCATCAGCGGGGGCCTGCCGTCTCCAGGACGTCTCAGTAGATTGGATGCCGGCGCACGGGAATGTCCCCCTCGCCGACCTTGTCCGACAGTTCCACCACGTCAAAGGTCACCCAGTCGCCGCCCCAGGTGGAAAGCTGCAGCTGGTGGCTGTTGCGGAATTCGACGGCGGGAAGCGCCTCCGTGAGAATCTGGCAGTTGTCGTAGAGGAGAGTCAGGCGCCCGTCCTTCATCATGATGACGACCTCCACCTCGGTCCCACGCTTGATGTAGTTCCGCCCCTGGGGAATCAAGGTCACCTGGCTGTAGTCCCTGAGATCGAACTCGCTGACGCCCTCGATCAGCCAGCCGAAGTTCCAGCCTTCGTCTTCGTCGTAGCGGATCCGCAAGTCGTCGACGCGGAAACGGATGTTGTCCTGGTGGGCCAGTCTGAGCCTCAACTTGAACTCGTCCGGCAGAGCCAGATTCAGCCGCGCCTCGACATCGGGCTGCCCCTTGACGCTCTGCAACACGACCGGCAGGCGGAACTTCAGGGGCTCCTCGGCCGCAGGCGAATTGGCGACGAATGTCCAGTCCGCGGGGCGCAGGCCGTGCCGCTCGATGTCCGCCGACGCGGGGGGATTGTCCCTGACCTCTCGGACGGGAGTGGGCAGATTGAAGGCGGAGCGGTCCGCCGCGTCCTTGGGCATCACATGGTAGATGCGGTATTCCGTCACGGGCAGCCTGACCGTCAGCCGTCCGTCCGCGAAGCGCAGCGGCTCGGTTGCATTGACCTGGTAGACATCCAGTTCCCGCCCGGGGAAAAGCCCCCTGATATCCAGTGTCGTCTCCTGCGTGCCGCAGTAGGTGATGTTGCTGGCGACGACAAACGCCTCGCGGCTGTTCAGGTAGTAGGACATCAGGACGTCCTTGTTGGGATTGACGACATGCGGCTGGTCATGCCAGTAGTCGTAGAACTTGCTTTCCGGCGCGCGCCTGAAGATGTCGAACACGGCGCTTTGCAGCGGATGCGTGCCGATGGGCGTGTCAGTCGCATGCACCAGCGTCCATGCCAGCGCCTGCTTGAGTGTCAGCGTCGAGGTCACCAGAAGCCCCGGCAGGAAATTCCCGCGCCAGCCGAAGGGCCTGCCGGTATAGCTCATGATGAACTTCCACGGCTCCAGCAAGTAGCCGTAGCGGTAGCGGTTCAGGTGCTCGCCGTCGTAGAAATAGTCGCAGAGGCCGAGGCAGGAGACATGGAAGGCGCCGCCGGTGTGCGCCAGCATCGGCTCCCGCTTGCCGCGGCGGTCGAAGATGCCGCGCAGCCGCTTCAGGAAGGCGCGCTGGCCGACAATCCGCCCGCGGTGCCAGTTGTCGTCCCAGCTGGCGTTCAGCGAATCCGAGCAGTCATGGCCGATGGTCTCGCAGGGGAAAGGCACGGACGGCCCGTCGAAGTCCAGCCCGTCGATGTCCGCCTCCTCCACGATCTTCTCGATCCGGTCAATCAGCAGGTCTCCGGCGGCGTCGCGGAAGCAGACGGCGCGGCAGGGAATGCCCTTGCCGGGGTCGTACATGCGGAAATACGAGCCGTTGCTGGCGTCGGGATAGCGCATCAGGTCCGTCCCGTATTCCTTGAAGCCAGGGGAGTTCTCCTGCATGACATGGCCGAAATAGATGAAGAGGCGGCGGTTGGCGCTGTGGAGTTCGCGGGCGCGGGCGGCCAGCGCGGGCACCTTCGTCATGTCAGGGTAGCTCTGGTAGTCCGACCAGTTCTCATGCCACATGAGGATGCCGTCGGAATCCGGCTTCGGAATCTCGCGACGGCAGGGCGTCGGCTGGATGAAGAACTGGAAGACCTGGTCCGGGCGCTTGATCTGCCCCTTGGCCGTCACCATGTGGACGGTGTAGGTCGCCCCCTCCTCCCCTTCGGGGGAAAGTTCAAACTGTTTGCCGTCAAAGGGCGAGAAGACGCAATTGTAGTCATTGGAGAACTCGATGCCGATCTGTTCGCAGCCGACCCAGAACTGACGGCTGTACACCTCGAGGTTGCCGCTCTTGCCGTGGCCGCCGGTGGCGTGCAGGAACTGCGTGTTGTCCTGGATGACGTATTTGGCGACATCCTTCGCCAGCGGAATCGTGAGCGTCATCTCCTCCAGGTCCCGCGCATCGGCGCCGTTCAGGCGCATCCGCACGATGGTGAAGCCGTCGAACTCCACGCGGCTGATGACCTCCAGCCCCGGCGCACTCGCCGACAGGCGCGTCACCGACGTGCCGTTCGTGCGCGTACCCGCGCAGAGATTGACAGGCAGGACCTTGCCGTCGACCTTGGCCTGCACCGTTATCGGCGCGCGGAGCAGCTCCTTGCCCAGCACCGTGATCCGCCGCGGCAGCATGCCGTCGCCGTACTCAAGGCGGCCATGGTCCAGCACCACCGCGTCGCCGGCATCGACGGGCGGCGTCCACGGCTTCGGCGTCACATCGTCAAGATATTCAATGGCAACCTGCGTATGCCCCCAGTCCGGCAGCGGCTGGACTGTGAATTCCTTGTCCGCCGGCAGGCGCCTCGCGCCGTCCGGCCCTTCGATCCACGCCTGCGCCATGCACTTCCGGCCCGCCTCCAGCTCCTTGGTGGAGATGTCCAGGCGGACGGCCTCCGCAGGGGAAAGGCGCGCCGTCACAGTCCGTCCCTCCAAAGTCAGGAAGGCCGTCTCGTCCTGCGAACCGATCGGAAGCTGGGCCGTGACCTTCTGCGCCACGGGATAGTATTCCATCAGGATCGACTGCGGCGGCGGTGCGAGAACGGGAACCACCTTTTCATATTTCGGCGGCGGCCCCGCCTTGGTCACCAGCGCCGCGTCTGCGTCGGCCGGCAACGCCACCGCCCGCGCGAACGGCATGGCCGCATAGCCGCCGAAGCTCGGCAGATACCAACCGTAACGGGTTCCGCGATAGAACCTGAAGAGATTCATCAGCAGGCTGGTCCTTTCAGGCTCGTCGACGCCTATCTTGGCGAACTCGACCAGAATGAGCGCAACCCACCCCTGGGGCATTGGCAGAACCCGCGCCTGGAAGTTCGGGTTGCGCATCGGCGTCTCGTTGTACGTGCGGCTGATGGAGCCAACCATGTTGCACGCAAAGCCATAGAAGTCGTTGACGGGATTCTGCACATTGTACGCATCCTCGTATCCGCCGACGCGGAGCTCGACCCCGATGGTGCCCAGCGGCCCGATGACCAGCTCCACGGCGTCGTCCAGCGAAAGATCCTCTTCCGGCTTCCGCCTGAAGGCGCGCGCACTCGGCAGATCATGGTCCTGCGAACAGGCGGCCGCCAGCAGCCGCCGCCCATCGTGGACCAGAAAGAACACCGTCTCCTCCGGAACTACGCCGAGGCCGCCCCTGAATTCATTGACGGAGGCGGCCTCCTGCCACTGACTGGCATGGAACTGCTCCACGCCGAAGAGCTGGTCCAGATGCTCCGGCGTCACCTTTGGTATGCAAACCACGGGCACGGGAGGAGCCGCCCATAGGCACAGGGCAGCCAACAACGCAAGCAGAACAGCCAGTCTTTTCATGTTGTCTATCCCTAAGATAAACGATTAGTACGCCTTCTCCAGATCGCAGCCAGCGCCAGTGCATGTGGCACGCGGCGCGCCGCCGGACGCTCCAGGCGGCAGCTTGCTGAAGTTGTGCGTGCTGTCGTGGCAGATTTCATCGGGCTTGTAGAACCGGACGCTTCCGTCGAGGTGGCAGACATTCATGCCAAAATGGGTGTTGTTGGGGTAGTCGGTGGTGCTGAAGTAGTCGCCGACCAAGAACTTGGCCCCGTTCTCACCCAGGCGGCGGGCGCTGAACTTGCCGTTGAACGCGCCTCCGTCGAGGTTGAAGAGCATGTCAATGTCACCGCCAATCGTCGTCGAGTCCCCATGCGGTTCCGTCCAATAGGAATCCAGGAAGACGGGGTTCGTGCAATGCAGCATCTTGTAGTTCACGCCATAGCTGTAGACGGCCGTGATGGCCTTCTGCACAAGGGCGTTGCCTGTGTCGATGTGCCAGTGGTAGGGCGACATGGTAATCAACGCGGGCATGTAGTCATCGTAGTCGTTGCCGTACATCGTCAGCGACAGGCCGACCTGCTTCTTGTTGCTGGCGCAGGAGGCCAGACGGGCGCGCTCCCTGGCCTTGGCAAGGGCCGGCAGCAGCATGGCCGCCAGAATGGCAATGATGGCGATGACGACCAGCAGTTCAATCAACGTGAACGGACGGGAATGGGACATTGTTTTCGTTT